>JAQCGA010000162.1 GCA_027619145.1 bacterium
CTGCGTCTGCGGGGAGTTCGTTTTCCAGGTTGTTGAGAAAGGAGGTCACAAAACACCCAGGTGCGGCCATGGTGAAGCGGGGTTCCCAGGCCCAGGTCCAGGTGGTCATGGTGCCGCCGCCGGAATTGCCGGTAAGACCTATGTGGGTGGGGTCCACTTCCGGGCGGGTGAGGAGGTAATCCAGGCCACGTACGGCATCCCATGCACGCCACGTGCCAAACCAGTCGCCCAGGAGTTCGAGCTGTTTGCCCATCATGTTGTGGGCTCGGGTGCAGGCGCGTACGGATTCGCGGTTTTTGACATTGTAATACTGGTCGCGTTCCCCCTGGTTGAAGGGGTCAATGATGAAGGCGGCGAATCCGTTGCGGACGAGGCGCTGGCAGAAACCCTGGTAGAGGTCAGATTGTTTTCCGTTGGCGCTGTGGCCGCACGAGCCAATGACGCCGGGGGCCGGTGCGTCGAGTTTGTCCGGTAGGTAAAGGTTGCCGGTGACCAGGCAGCCGGGGCGGCTTTCGAAGAGGATGTTTTCGATGCGGTAGCCCCGGCGGTGCACTGTGCCGGTGATTTGGGCGTTAAGCGGTGTTTTACGCGGGCGCGGGCCAAATGCCCGAGAGATGGCTTTTTGTACGTTTTCCTGGTAGGTCAGTGCCTGTTTGCGCGTGCGGACGGCGGCCAGGCGATTTTTGCGGTCTATGTAGATGTCTCGGACGCGGTCCACGTAATCGTCCAGGACCATGTGGGCATATCCATTGCGCGGCATTCAGGGTCTCCTTTTCGTATAAGAAGGGGTTGTACGTGTACGAGCAAGGTAGTTGAAGGGAGTGGATGGAGCAAGCAAAAGTTCCAGGGGATTTCGTGTGGAATTTGGCTTGACATTGATGGATCAAAGCGCGATTCTACGGGCACATTTTTGTGAACAAAAGGAGACCGAGATGGCAATAAAAACAGAAAGCAAACTGGCAATTCATGGTGGAAAACCTGCGGTTCCAGCGGATGTTATTTTTCGGATGTGGCCGGAGGTGACTGGGGAAGACGAAGAACTGATTTTGGCTTCGCTACGGCAGGATAAGCATGCGTTTGGGCCGCATGCAGAAGCATTGCAGGAGGAATTTGCGGCGTGGAACGGGAACCGGTTCTGTATGGCGACCAATGCGGGGACAGCGGCGTTGCATATGTGCGTAGCCGGTTGCGGGATTGGGCCGGGCGATGAGGTGATTACGACGGCGCTTTCGTGGACGAGCAGCGCGTCCTGTATTTTGCATCACGGGGCGATTCCGGTGTTTGTAGATGTGGATTGGGAGACGATGAATCTGGATCCCGAGAAGATTGAGGCGGCGATTACGGAGAAGACGAAGGGGATTCTGGTGGTACATTATTTTGCGATCGTGTGCGAGATGGAGCCGATCTTGAAGATTGCGCGGAAGCACGGGTTGAAGGTGATTGAGGATGCCTGTCAGGCGCACGGTTCGACTTATCGTGGAGAGAAGGCGGGGACGCTGGCCGATGCAGCGGGGTTCAGTTTGAACCAGAATAAGAATTTGTGCGGTGGGGAGGGCGGGCTGTTTGTGACGGATGACGAGGCAGTGTTCCGGCGCGGGAAGGCGGTGACAAGTTTCAGCGATATGCGGCCTCCGGAGGCTGGGCGAGATTATGACGATTACGGGCTGGGGTGGATGTACCGCACGTCCGATCTGTCTGCGGCGTTTGCGCTGGGGCAGTTGCGGAAGCTGGACCGGACGAATGAATGGGCGCAAGAGAACTGGTTCCGGCTCCATGGAAAACTGGAGGGGACACCGCACCTGGTGCGGTCGTTTACGTCCGAGGAGCGGACGACGAACGGGTATGCGTATGTGCTGCGGGTGGCCCCGGAGTACGCGAAGGCTCGTGGGGTGCGGCTGCGGGCGATGACCGAGGGAATTCTGGAGGCGTTGAAGGCGGAGGGAGTGAAGATGTCTTTGGCCAACTGGCTGTTGCCAGCCCATTCGGTGTTTCAGGCGAAGAATGCATTTGGGAAGGGAATGCCGTGGTCGTCCGGGTTTGCGCGGGAGGATGTGAATTACGATCTGGACCAGTTCCCGGTGGCGCAGGATTGTATTGATACGTGTTTGTGGAATGTGTACAATCACCGTCCACCCAATGGGCCTGAGCAGATCGATGCGCTGGCTGAGGGAATTCGGAAGGTGTTTGAGAATCTGGATGAGGTGCCCGTGGAGGGAAATCGGTAAGGAGTGATCGAAAAAATATGGAGAGAATTATTCAGTATCGTGTTCGATTTCATCTATGACGTAGAAAAAGTCGGGAATCTGTGTCGAGGCATGGACTGTCTGATCCGCTTCGTGTATATGGTGCGGTGCATTCTGGAGTTGTGGATAGTGGGGCGCATTGTCCCATCGTTTGATCAGGTTTCCGCGTGCATCCTGCCAGTGGAAGCTGTATTTCAATGTTTCAATCCGGCCGGTAGATTCGGCAATGTACATAAAAAACTCTGCCTGGCCCCCGGATTTCAAGGAGGCCTTGATCCGTAATTTGGCATCGGCAGAGGAGATTTCACATCTGAGAATTTGATAGGAAAGAATAGTTGGACTTTCAATCAGCCGGGATTCGACCGAAGCGGCGTATTGCTGCAGGATCGGGTTCACACGTCCTGCTCCAGCGCGTTGAGACGTTTCTGTGTGTTTTTTAGCATGTCAATGGTTGAAGCCCATTCGATGAAATCCATTTCATCGCCCAGTTTACCCTGGTTGTATTGTGTGTAAAAGCATGCCGATTGCATGCCGAACTTTTCTTCAAATGCTTTGATCTGCGCTTCCAGGCGTGATTTGAGTTTGTGCATGTGTTCAATTTCTCGGGCGAGGAGCTTGCCGAGCGTTTGATCCAGAATCGGGTCAACCGTCGCATTGGCGACGGCAATATACTGCTCCAGCCGTTTGATTTTTTTCAGTGCATCCGACATGGAGTTCCTCATTCAGGATATGGAACTGCTCTGAGAATGCCCAGGGTTTCAATCGGAATTGAGAGTGTTCGTGCCGTTTTTCTTTGGTGAACAAAATATATGGCATTGTTCCGAAGGAATCAACCTCCACTCGTAGGGCAGGAAGCGGCCTGTTCTGGTACCCTCGCTCCGAAGAACCTGCATCGTTCGTGGATTGGACCTGTGTTGCCTTCGTGTACGCCTCTGGAACCCTGGACCTCTCAGGCCGAGGTTTGTCCACCGAACCTGTTTCTCCCTTTGCGTCTTAGCGTCTTTGCGTGACACTTTTTCGGAGGTCAAAGCGATGTATGCCGGTACCGCGTGGCAGGATATTACACCGAAAGAACCAATTCCGCTTGGCGGACAGATGCACGTCCGGATGGGCGAGTACACCCACGATTCGTTGACGGTGAATGTGGTGGTTTTTGAGCAGGGGGATTTGCGCGTTGCCCTGGTGTCGTGCGATTTGTGCGCTTTGCCTGAGGATTTTATTGCGCTGGTGAAGGCCGCCTGCCGGGAAGCGCACGGGATGGAACACGTGTTGATTGCGTGTACCCACACGCACGTGGGGCCGTGTACTGTTCCGTGGATGGTGGGAGAGACAATGCCCTGGTTTATGGGTGGGCTGCACGAGGCGATTGTGCGGGCTGTGGGGGAAGGGGTGGAGGATCTGGAGGAGGTGGAAGTCTTTGCAGGGAAGGGATTTCTGGAGCAGATGGGGTGGAACCGGCGAGGGTTGCGCGAGGACGGTACCGCGGAGATGTACTGGGGAAGCTGGCAGGAAGGGTTTGCAGGAATTGAGGGGCCGCGGGATGGAGAGGTTCCGGTGATTTTTGCGCGGCGACCTGCGGGGGAAATGAAGGTGGTGATTCCGTCGTTTTCGACGCACCCGAATTGTGTGGAAGGGGAACGATATTATAGTGCGGATGTGGTAGGCGTGGTTCGGCGTGTGCTGCGTGGGGCGCTGGGTGACGACGTGGGTGTGGTTTATCTCACGGGGGCTGCGGGGGATACGGCACCGAGTATTATGGAGAACAATCCGGAGAATGTGCAGCCCTGGCGGGGTGAAGCGGGATTGCAGCGAAGCGGGAAGTATCTGGGTGGAGAGATTTTGAAGGTGATTGCTGCTGCGATCGTTCCGATGGTGGAGCCGGAGTTGCGATTTGAGCGAGAGGTGCTGGAGATTCCGATGCGACCGTGGCCGGATTCGTTCGATCCTTCGACATTACAGGGCGGGCATCGGGAGTTTTTTACAAAGAGCAAGGAAATGTGGCCGCAGATGATGAAAGAAGAGAGCCCGATTCAGGTGCCGGTGAATGTGTTGCGGATTGGCGATGCGGCGATTTGTACGAACCCGGGAGAGCTGTACTGTCAGCTTGGGCTGGAGATTAAGAAACTGTCGCCGGCCGCAGTGACGGTGGTGGCCGAGTTGACGGACGGGTGCGTGGGGTATATTCCTACGGCTGCTGCGATTGCACGAGGTGGATACAGCGCGAACCCGGGGCGGCAGTGTAAGCTGGCTCAAGAGGCGGGAGAGTGGATTGTGGAGGCGACAGGAAGGATGCTGGCGGAGGTTTTCTCAGACGGTACTTCCTGTGGGTAGTTGAGCGGCTGCTGGCAGTGTTTATTTCCTTGTTAATATAGAATGTTATATTGAAAAAATCTTTATATGAGCCCCATTTCATATTGCCACATTCAATATTTTTTCATATATTTATAAGTCTCCATCGCATTTTTTTGTAATTATTGGATATTGAGATTCAGGAAGTGAGACGATGTCTTTAATTCTGGAGAACTTAGAGCGGACTCAGGAGCGGATTGCTGCGGCTGCTGCCCGGAGTGGGCGGGA
Organism: bacterium; assembly: GCA_027619145.1. Next base: position 4,821 of record JAQCGA010000162.1, read on the forward strand.
TGCGTCAGATGTTACGCTGGTGGTTGTTTCTAAGACGCAATCTGTGGATGTAATCCAGGAAGCAGTAGACGCCGGTGTGAGGGTGTTAGGAGAAAACAGAATCCAGGAAGCGGAAGAGAAAGCCGGAAGTGTGAAGGGCGATGTGGCCTGGCATCTGGTGGGGCATTTGCAGAGGAATAAGGTAAAAAATGCGCTGGCGCTGTTCGATTTGATTCATTCTGTGGATCATGTGCGGCTTGCAAAAGAAATTGGGAAACGAGCGGTACAAAACGAGCAGGTAGGCCGGGTGCTGGTGCAGGTGAATACGTCGGGGTCGGAGTCGCAGTTTGGGGTGGCGCCTGAAGAGGCGCTGGATCTGATTGGGCAAATTTCGCAGATCGAGGGCGTTGGGGTGGAGGGGTTGATGACGATCGGTGTATTTTCGCCAGACCCCGAAGCGGTTCGGCCCTGTTTTGTTCGGTTGCGAAATTTGTGCGATGAGGTTGAAGCGGCCGGGCTACCGGGTGTGTCAATGCGACATCTGTCTATGGGGATGACGGGGGATTTTGAGGTGGCGGTTGAGGAAGGCGCAACACTGGTTCGAGTGGGAACGGCAATTTTCGGCGCAAGAAACTGACGAAGGTAGACAGGGGCTTATGTTATTCGTACTGTTGCAGGTTGTGGATCATATGCGCACGGTTGTGAACGTGGTGGCCATTGCGGTGGTGGTGCTGGTGGTGGGGTTGATGTTGCTGCGGTGGGTACTGTTGAAGCTAAGTCCATTCAGTGGGCTGTCTTATCAGATCAGACAGTTGACGGACCCCATTATCTGGCCGGTTGCCCAGAATTTGCCGCTGCCCAATAGTATGAGTGTGGCTCCGCTGTTTGTGGTTCTTGCCACTTTGCTGGGTGCATTTTTTATCAAGTGGCTTACGGGTGATGTGCTTCAGGCCGTAGAAGGTATTTTGCGGGCGTTGATCGATGGCATGTTTTTGCAGATTTTAGGCTGGCTGTTTTACGGTGCAATTTCGGTTTTTCTGGTGTTTTTGATTGCGCGGATCATTTTGTCCTGGATGCCTTTTTTGCGCGATGGCCGGTTGATGGGGATGTTGTTCAGTCTGACTGAACCTGTGATGGCCCCTTTCCGCCAGTTGATCCCGCCTCTGGGGATGTTTGATCTGTCGCCGATTTTACTGATTTTTTTGTTGAACTTTGCACAGGGTGCAATACTGAGTATTTTTGGGTTACGAATGTATTGATATTGGACGGCGGTTGTTTTCCGTCTCGTCGGGAGGTGTGGAATGACAGATCCTGAGACCAGCGGTATGTCGGGTGAAAATTTTCAAGTGATCGACACTGCACCGGTGAGTCATGTTTATCCCGGCGGGCTGTTGTGCAATCTGGCGGATCCAGGTTCGGACCAGATGGCAGACTATCTGTGTGGGGAGATGACGTGGGATGGGGCTGTGCAGCGGTTCAACTGGTATCACTGGAATGGGTCCACCTGGGTTCGCACCTTTATCTCGGAAGATCGCGCCGTTGCCGTAGGAATGGATGCTGTAGATATTACGGGGAACGGGAAGGCGGATCTGATTGCGGCAGAATGGCCGCTGGGGAAAAATAAAGAGGATGGCTCAGGCGGGCATATCTTCTGGTTCGAGCAGCCCGAAAACCCGTTCGAGCACCCGTGGCAGCGACACGTTCTGGCCGCAGGTTGGGACAAGGCCCACGACCTCCACGTTGGAAACTTTGGCTCAGGCAACAAGCCGGATGTACTTGTCAGGCTGAAAGACGGTAAAATTAGCTGGTTCGAGATGCCGGAAGACCCCAGGGATCTGTGGGTTGAAACGGTGGTTGCTGCCAAACAGGCTGGCGACGGGACTGCGCTCTACGACGTGACCGGCAGTGGAAGTCTGGATGTTGTTACCGGCCACGGTTTTTATGAGAACCTGAACGACGATGGGAAGCGGTGGCAGTTTCACCCATTCAACGCTGCGCGTGACCTGGAACTGGATCTCGAAACACGTGTTGTGGCCGGAGACTTTCTTCAGGATGGGTCCGTCACTGTCGTGATCTCTGAGTCGGAGCTTCTGCAGCACGCGCGCCTTGTCCTTCTGCACTCGGCTGATCAGGGAAAGACGTGGGATACACACCTTCTCGTTGATCAGGATCGTGACCTGGGCGCTTTGCACTCCCTACAGATTCTGGATGTTGATCTGGACGGCAGGCCGGATCTATTCGTAGCCGAAATGGAACTTTACAAAGAAGACACCGGCATTCAGCGTCGGCCTACCTGGAAGGTTTTCTTGAACAGAGGTGGGATGAACTTCGAGGAACGCACCGTGCTCGACGCCAATCTGGGTGCGCATCAGGGGCGGGCAGGTCGCATATCGAGCCCGTCCAGGACAGACTTCATCTGTAAGAACTGGCAGGCAAATTCCGGCAATGCGCTTGATGGGATCAATCACATCGTACACGTCGTCGGGTAGTTCGTGTGGACAGAGCAATTCTTAGATATTGAAGAAGTTCGAGAGCATGCCTGCGTCGAAGCATTTCGGTGCAGGGCAACTGGTTTGTGAAAGGCAAGGTGGTTCCCGTGAAAATGACCTCGCTGGATATCCGGAAACAGTCGTTTAAAAAGGTATTTCGTGGGTATGACCGGGAGGAAGCGAAAGCTTTCTTGGAGATGGTTGCAGATGAGTTTGAACGGTTAAATCGGGAAAATATAGAAGTTCGAGGGCGGGCGGATAACCTGGAGGCTGAGGTAACCCATTTTCGTGAGATGGAAGAGACGTTGAAAGAGATGTTGAAGACGGCTCAGCAGGCAGCGGAAGATGTTCGGGAGAATGCGCGAAAAGAAGCCCGTTTGGTGGTTAAAGAGGCTGAGATCCTGGCAAACAGGGCGGTTGAAAAGGCCCGGGTACAGGTGCAGACCATTCGATCTGAGATCGTGGATTTGAAGAATCAACGGGATATGTTTGTGGCCCGGTTCCAGGCGCTGGTGCAGGCGCAGGCTGATTTTCTGGCGCAACTGGAGTTTACGGATGCGGACGTGATCCAGGAGCAGCTGGAAGAAGAGCCGGAGTACGAGGATGGCGATGCGGAAGACCGGGATCAGGACCAAATGGCTGGGGTGTCTTTAGAAGATTCAGAGATGGAGAATTAAAGAATGGCCGAAGTAAAACAAGTGCGG
>JAQCGA010000163.1 GCA_027619145.1 bacterium
CTGAACGCGGTATCCATCTACGCGTTCAGATTGCGGCGCTGGTCTTTCTTTTTGTTTTGGTTCAATGCGTGGCAGAGGTGCTGTATCTGATGCGCTGCGTAGTCGGAGCAAGAAATGGTCGTCGTTGAGTGTTTGCGGGTCGAACTCTTCTCTTGCCGCTGCGGGTGTTTGCACGAGCTGCGGAGTGGTGCCTGCACAACCCATAAGCGTTGCCAACCCCACCCATAAGAAAAAAGCTCGGCGTATCTGTACATCCATTCGCTTGTCTTCGCTTTGCGCCACTTCGAGGTATCTTCCTTGTAGACCGTAAGTTAGTGCAATGCCTGCTGGAGCTATATTTTAAGATACAAAAACCGTTTTGTCAACAGTTTATTTCCGATAAATCAGGGGGTTAGGGCAAAACGAGCGGGTGTTTTCGGGGTACAGACACAACCCTTTGTTCAAATCCAACAGGTCCGATATGTCTGCATATTGGGGTATTTGTGTTTGGGTATGCTGTATGCTGTATGTAAATTACGCGATTCGTGCTGCTCATCCCTTGTGAAACCATGTCCGAAACTGAGCGTCAAACGGTGCTTGCGCCACCCCTTTTTCGGTAATGATGGTTGTAACCAGGTGGTGGGGGGTGACATCGAAGGCCGGGTTGAATACTTTGATTCCTACTGGCGCGGTTTGTTTGCCCATGCCCCGGGTGATTTCGTCGGGTTTCCGTTCTTCAATGGGGATCTGGTCTCCGCTGGACAGGGACATATCAATGGTGGAAAGCGGCGCTGCCACATAAAAAGGCACTTTGTGTTCCCGGGCCAGGATCGCCAGGCCGTAGGTGCCAATTTTGTTGGCTACGTCGCCGTTCGCTGCGATACGGTCGGCGCCTACAATCACACAGTTGATGCCTCGGGAACGGAGTACGGTACCGGCCATATTGTCGCAGATTACGGTGACGTCTACGCCACTTTGCTGAAGTTCCCAGGCTGTAAGCCTCGAACCTTGAAGGAGTGGGCGGGTTTCGTCTGCATATACTGCCACCTGCTTGCCTTCTTCGATGGCGGCATAGACCACGGCCAGTGCGGTGCCGTAGTCTGCTGTGGCCAAACCACCTGCGTTGCAATGGGTCAATACGATGGATCCGGTTTTCAACAGTTGGGCACCGTTGCGGCCAATCTGCCGGCAAACCCGCCGATCTTCTTCAAAGATGATCTGGGCTTCCTGCAAAAGGCGATCCCGAACGGTTTGGGGAGGCTCTTTGGCGACCTGGTCCAGCACCCCTTCCATGCGTGTGAGTGCCCAGAAAAGGTTGACGGCCGTAGGCCGTGTCCGGGAGAGCCTGTCGATGGTTTTTCGGACGCCCTCTTCGATGTCTGTGTTTGCATCCAGGGCCTGTTGTGCGCCAATGACCACGCCGTACGCTGCGGCCACACCAATGGCTGGCGCACCTCGGACGCGCAGGTTTTCGATGGCTTCGGCCACGGTTTCTACGTCTTTGCAGTCGATGTGTACCAGGGTTTCCGGGAGGAGGGTCTGGTCGATGAGGCGGAGTGCGTTGTCTGTCCAGGTGAGGGTAGCAACAGGCATTGAAACCCTCAAAAAAAAGAAACGGCAGGTGGCAAACCATCCAGAGAAGTACGTCTGGGAATTGTTTGCCGACAGCCGTTTCCGGGTTATTAGTTTGTTTCAACCAGTGGTGGATTCTCTTCGATCTGTTCAGAGGGCGCATCGCCCCAGAGGCGCTCCAGGCCGTAAAAAGACCGGGCGTCGCCTTGAAATATATGCACAACAAAATCCACGAAGTCGAAGGCAACCCAGCGGCGATTGTTCAGCCCTTCTACGTGCCAGGGGCGCTGGCCTGCGGCTTTCATGCCTTCCTGCACGGCGTCTGCAATGGCTTTGACGTGCGGGTCCGAGTTGCCCGTACACAGGAGGAAGTAGTCGGTAAAGTCGGCCACTTCACGCAGGTCGAGCAAGAGGATGTCATCGGCTTTTAGGGATTGCAGGCATTCGATACAAGTGTCGAGGACCTGGCGGGCCTGATCGGGCACGGCGTTCCTCCTTTGGGTGTGAAGATTGGCGGCCGAACAGGCGATGTTTCGGCTACCGTTCCTGTGGTAGGTTGAGGCGAGGATAGTCCCGGCCTATAATGACAGTAACTTGTTCAATGCGAAATGGATCGGCAATAATTTGCTGAATCTGATTCTGGATGCCCAGGGCTTCGGCTACTTGTCGGGCGTACCCGGGGTTGCCCACGCGGTCAATGACCATGGATTCAGGGTAGTTGAAGCTTCCCGCATTCGTCCAGGTCATCACGTCGAAACCCAGGCTACGAAGGTGCTGGCCCACCTGCTGCGCGATGCCATCTTTGCCGCATCCATTGAGGACTTCCACGTGTATATTTTTTGTGGGTTCAGCGGCAGATGCCACCGGTGTCGTACGTTGCGGCCTGTACAGGGCGAAGCCAATTGCCGATGTAAGGCAGACGAACACGAGCGCGCCAATCAACCAGATCCGTGTGGACATGTTTAGGAAGTACCAAAAAACAGAGCGGGACAATGCACGATAAAACCGGGCAAATGTCCCGCTTTACTCATTGAGGAAGCGTTTTCAGGGGCGCTCTCAATACGGAAAACCTCTGCCGTAACTGTAGGCCGGCACATTGCTGAACTGGAATTCGATCTGGATATTGTGTCGCGGTTGATACATGACACCCAAATACGGGACAATCATCCGGGTACTGTTGCCTTGCGACGCAGTAAAACTTGAGCCGCCATACGTGTCGTGCTGCAGGCCCACTTGCGCCTGAATAATGAGAGGTTTTTCTTTGGATTTATAAGTAACGGTGTTCAGGTAATACTGGCTGAACGCGCTGCTTGCACCCGAGGTGAAAGAGACGCCTGCCGTATTTTGAAACGTGAGCTGATCTGAACTGAGCAAACCTTTGAATTTGGAGCCCAGATCCAGGCCAGTGGGCCGTTGATCTGTGAGGCCAAATGTGGGAAGATTGAGCGGACCCGGCTTCAAGCCCGTTTCTGCAAAAGCAAGGGAAGCCGTGAAAAGGCAGAAAAATAGCGCAAGTCCAATTTGTTTCATTGCAAAAATCCTTTTCTCCCGGCGGGGAGATCCAACGTGTTCTATATGTTCAAAAAGTACGATAATTCCCGGATTGTGTCAAGAGGGTTCCTCAAAGAGTTCGTGGATCTGTTAGATTAGACTTTTCTACCGGACAAAAAGTTCCAGTTTGCAAAGGGTTTGTCCGGAAAGATCAGGACGTTTTCATCAGTTGGATGAATTCTTCAAAAAGGTATTCGGCGTCGTGTGGGCCGGCAGAGGCTTCGGGGTGATACTGGACGCAGAAGACGGGTAACTCTTTGTGGCGTAAGCCTTCGAGTGTGTTGTCATTGAGATTGATGTGCGTCATTTCCACCGCATCCGTATCCAGGGAGTCCATATCTACGGCAAATCCGTGGTTCTGGGATGTGATTTCCACCTTGCCGGTTTTGAGTTGTTTTACGGGTTGATTGGCACCCCGGTGGCCAAATTTGAGTTTGTAGGTGCGTCCGCCTAAGGCCAGGCCCAGGAGTTGGTGGCCCAGGCAAATGCCAAAGGTGGGGCGCTCCTGGATGAGTTTTTGAATGTTCTCAACGGCGTACGTCAAGGGCTCGGGATCTCCCGGACCGTTTGAAAGGAAGATGCCGTCCGGGTCTGTTTCCAGCAATTGTTCGGCGGGTGTGTCTGCGGGGAAAACGGTGACATCGCAGCCTCGTTCTACCAGGTAGCGTAAGATGTTCTGTTTGATGCCAAAGTCATAGGCGGCCACTTTGAACCGGGTTTGCTTTTGCAGGGTGCTGGCCTCGCCTTTGAGGTAGTCGTAGAGGCCTTCGGTCCAGTGGTAGGGTTCTTTGCAGGTTACTTCCTGAACCAGATCTCGACCTACCAGACCACGAGATGCCCCGGCTTTTTTGATCAGGCTTTCCGGGTCCAGGTCCGTGGTGGAGAGCACACTTTTCATGGCACCCTGGAGGCGGATGTGACGGGTGAGCGCACGCGTGTCAATACCGTGGATGCCCGGGATGTTGTGGCGTTTGAGGTAGTCGCCCAGGGATTCTTGAGAACGCCAGTTGCTGGGAATTTCGCAGTATTCTTTGACAATAAAACCTTCTGCCTGTGGCCCTTTGGATTCTACGTCGTTTGGATTGATGCCGTAGTTTCCAATAAGCGGGTAGGTCATTGTGACAATCTGACCTTTGTAGGACGGGTCGGTGAGGATTTCCTGGTAGCCGGTCATGCTGGTGTTGAAGACGACTTCGCCTTCACATTCGCCCGGTGCGCCGAAAGATTCCCCTTCGAATACGGTGCCGTCTTCCAGGGCAAGTATGGCTTTCATTGTGCAATGCGCTCCTGTTGGAAAAATTCAAAATCGGTCCGGTGGAAGGCCGTAGAAGACACGGCTTTGGGACGCCGAGGTTTGGGTGGAGAATCATTGACAATTATCAAATATCAATTGGCAATTGACAATTTTGGAGGTACTACAACCGGTGTGTGATGCGTCCGGCCAGGATGGTGAGAATCGCTCGCCCAGTGAGTGTGTGGCCGTGAAAGGGCGTATTGCGGGATTTGGACTGGAATGCCAGGGCGTTTACTGTCCAGGTTTGGGATGGGTCTATGACGGTGATGTCTGCGGGTGCGCCCGGCTTGAGCGTGCCGCCTTCAATGCCCAGAATGCGGGCCGGGATGGCGGTGAGTTTGCGAATGACTTCCGGGGCCGAGAGAATACCGGGTTCGACAAGGTGTGTAAAAAAAGTGCCCACGGCGGTTTCGAGTCCTAAAATGCCGTTGGGCGCTTCGGGGAAGAAACGCAGTTTTTCTTGAATGGTGTGCGGTGCGTGGTCCGTGGCCAGGGCGTCTACGGTACCGTCTACGAGGCCTTCGAGCAGGGCGTCTCGGTCATCTGCGGAGCGGAGAGGTGGGCTCATTTTGCCCTGGGTGCCGTAGATGCGCACGTCTTCGTCTGTAAGGGCAATGTGGTGCGGCATGGCTTCGCAGGTGACGGACAGGCCTTCGGCTTTGGCTTTGCGTACCAGGTCAATGGCACGGCGTACGCTGATGTGCAGAATATGCAGGTGACCGCCCACTTCGCGCACCAGGTTGATGTCGCGTTCGACCATGGCGGCTTCGCCTTCGGCCGGCATCCCTTTGATGCCCAGTTCACGGGAGACGGTGCCTTCGTGCATGTGGCCACCGCGTGTGAGTTCGAAGACTTCGGAGTGTGGGCAGACAGGAAAGCCGTGTTGTTCGGAGCGTTCGAGAAGGGTTCGCATCAGAGCGTCCGATTCGATGGGGAGGCCGTCATCTGAAAACCCAACGGCACCGGCTTCGAGCAAGGCGTTGGTGTCTGTAAGGGTTTCGCCATTCATTCCGACGGTGGCGCAAGGAATGGGGTACACGCGTGCGTCGGCGGTTTCGGCTTTCTGGAGGATGGCCCGGACAATTTCGGGGGTATCCATTGGGGGGCTGGTGTTGGGCAGGCAGGCTACTGCGGTGAACCCGCCTGCGGCTGCGGCCCGGCAGCCGGTTTGCAGGGTTTCTTTTTCTGGGAAACCGGGGTCGCGCAGGTGCACGTGCATGTCAATAAGGCCGGGTGTGACGAGTTTGTTGGTAACGTCGATGATTTCGGTATGAGGGGGCGGTTCGATGTTTTGCTCGATGCGATGGATGCGGCCGTTTTGAATGAGTAGATCGGCGGTTTTGTCAAAAGCATTTGCCGGGTCTAAAATTCGGCCATTCTGAAGAAGGAGTGCGGTGGGTGTTTGCATGAAAATCCGGTGTGCAGGAAGGTTGGAATTGTGGTGCATTGAGCCGAGGAAAGTTACCGGTAGAGGGGGGTTCTGTCAAGGGGATTTCCCGGCATGGCAGATCGGTCGCATTCTGAACGAAGTGAAAAGGGCTTGACAGGGTAAGGTGGAAGTGGCATGATGGGCCGTTTACAGGAGAGAGGGATGAATTTTTGTTAACAAAATGAATATTTGTTTTAAGGGGAATTGCAATGAAACGGGTTCTGATGGTGCTTTTGTTGTGTGGTATTGCGTGGCCGGTATTTGCTGAGGAGGCGTTTTCGGTTCGATATTTTAATACTCCGGCAGACAGACCACCGGGCCCCGAAGAATACCGGGTGCCTGAAGAGGAGGATGAGGCTTTTCTGGATGGGGTGTTGCAGGAGATTTTTCCAGAGGGGATGGCGGGGTTGTCCGAGGAGGCGAAAGCGATTGAGATTATGCGGTACGTATCTTCGGCGCTGGAGTTGAAGAACAACGGCGGGTCTGCGACGAAGGTGTTGCGAGAAGGGTATGCAATTTGTGGTGGGACGACTCGCGCGTTTCGGGTTTTGTGCCGAAAAGCAGGGATTCCGTCGCGTTACATTGGGGCGTTTTATCTTCGGCCCGTTCAGGGTGGGCATGCAATCAGTGAAGTGTACTACGGCGGGAAGTGGCGTTTGTTGGATCCGACATTTGCGATGTTCTATTATTCGAAAAATGGGTACGATGGGACAGGAGAAATAGCGTCTTTTCACGATGTGGTGTTGAACCCGGATGGGTGGACAGCGATGAAGGTGGTGGAGAAGCCGTGGGGTGGAATGTACGATGCGTCCATACGGGCGTTTGGCGTTGCACCTGCGGGGCCAGATTATTTGAAGGATGTGTACGGAACGTCGATCGTGGAGTTGTACCATAAATATGCAACGGAGACGTTTCCTGTGGCTTATGGAAGTGATGATCCGGTATCGTTTCCGGTGGATGTGGATCTGCGGGAAGCGGCAGTGTTTGAAGTGGGGAAGGTCGATGGGGACTCGCGCGATGTGGTGCTGGCGGCGCTCAATGGTACAACGTATGTTGGCGGCCATTATGTGGGCGGATCGTTTCCGCCAGGTTTCCACACGTGGTCTCTTCAAACGCCCGGGCGTTGTCGGGTTCGGGTGACGTATTCGAGTACTGCGGAGAATCCTCCTGCGTTGCGTTTTGTACCGTTGAAGGCGGTTCGTCTGGCGGAGTTTCGATCTGAGGGAAAGCAATCTGTGTTCGAATTGCTGGTGATTGGGCCGGAGGCAATTTTTTCGATTTATAGCCCGGAACGCACATTTGTTGTGGACGCGATTGAAGCGATGAGATCGGCGCAATAATACAGGAGATAGAATGATGTTCAAGATTCAACGCGAGGCGCATCCCAGACTGTATTCTCCGGTGGACGATCCAGAGTACCGGTTTGCACGGCCGGGAGATTCGGTGAGAAAGCGGATTCTGAAGAACATGGTCGCAGACTGCGAGTTGTTTTATAAGCAGAAACCGTGGACACGGATTCCGGAACGGTCGGATAGCCCGCATCCGTATCACCAGTTGTATTTGACGTTTTATACGGGGATGCACGCGACGGCGTTGATGGAGAATTATGCGTTTGCCTGGCGTTTGACGAGAGATGCTCGGTGGCTGAAGCGGGCGCGAGATTGGATGAATGCAGCGGCTTCCTGGGAACATAGTGATCGGGTAGAGGAACATTTTTATACGGCGAACCGCTACATGCATGCGTTTGCACTTGCGCTGGATCTGCTGGATGGAGAGTTGGATAAAAAAGAAAAGAAACGGGCGACGGATTGTCTGGTGCGCTTGCTGGAACGGTGGTGGCCAGATGTGGAGAAAAACAGGCATTCTACCGATGGGAATCACCACGCGGTGGTGGACAATGGGCATTTTGGAGTAGCGGCATTGTACCTGCTGGGCAAGCATCCAATGGCGGAGAAGTGGGTTGCTGCGGTGGTGGATCGGTTCAGGAGTGGGGTGATGCCGCACGGGTGTGGGCAAGATGGGGAACCGGGAGACGGGGCCACATTTTGGCCGTGGGAGAATTTATGGATGTTGCAGTTTGCGGATGCGTTGAAGAATGTGACGGGGGTGGATCTGTACCGGGAGTTCCCCAAACGGCTGGTGAAACCGC
>JAQCGA010000164.1 GCA_027619145.1 bacterium
GGCGGACACACAGGTCCGCCCCTACAACCCATGCCCGTTTCCTGAATCGCCTTCCCTTTGCGTCTTTGCGCCTTTGCGTGAACCGCCTTTCGCCTTTACCTTTATGCCAAACACCCACCACACCGTCCCCAACACCCTCGCCCTGAACCCGGCCCAGCAGGAAGCCGTCCGTGCGCCCATAGGCCCCGTCCTGGTCCTGGCCGGACCCGGCACCGGCAAAACGCGCGTCCTCACCGAACGCATCCGCTACCTCGTGGACGAATCCGCCATCCCTCCCGAACACATCCTCGCCCTCACCTTCACCAACAAAGCCGCCGGAGAAATGGCCTCCCGCCTCCACAACAGCCTGGGCGAAAACCGAGCCACCCTCATCACCGCCGGCACCTTCCACCGCTTCTGCCTCGGCCTCCTGCGCGAACACTACGAAACCGCCGGCCTCTCCCGCCACTTCAGCATTGCAGGCGAAGACCTCCAGCGCACCCTCATCTACCGTGCCCAGCACGGCCTCAACATTGACGAATCCAACCTCCACAACATCCTGGGCAACCTGGGCCGCCTCAAACGCCAGTGCCGCCGCGACCCGGACCGGCCCCTCTCCAGCGGAGACCGTCGCCTGCTCCAGGCCTACGAAACCCAGCTCCGCGACAACCGCCTCGTGGACTTCGACGACCTCATCTTCATCGCTCACGACCTCCTCCGCGACAAAGACGACATCCTGGAAACCTGTCGGGATCGCTACCGCCACATCCTCGTAGACGAATTCCAGGACACAGACCGCGAACAGTACGAAATCGTCCGCATGCTCGCCCTCGTCCACAGAAGCCTCTTCATTGTCGCAGACGACGAACAATCCATCTACGGCTGGCGCAGCGCAGACCCCGGCAACATCCGCCGCTTCCGCGACGACTTTATTGGCCTGCACCGCCCCGTCATCCTGGACCAGAACTACCGCTCCTCCGAAGAAATCCTCCGCCTCGCCCGGGAACTCATTTCCAAAAATGAAATCCTCTACGAACGCGAAGTCCACGCCCGCAAACAGGGTGCCCGCGTCCGAGGTATCAGCTTCGACACCTTTCGCGACGAAGGCCATTTCATCGCCCGGGACATCCACACCCGCACCATCGAAACCCCGGACCTCTCCTTTGGAGACATCGCCGTACTCTGCCCCCAGCACACCCTCGGAGACGAACTCGAAAAAATCTTCATGGAAAACGACCTCCCCTGCCGCATGGCCCGCCACCGAGGCCTCTTCGACCAGCCCGTCTTACGCCGCGCCCTCTCCATCTTGCGCTATGCCTTAGACAGCGAAGACGACGCCAGCCTCGAACACTTCCTCCGCCGCGAACTCGACCCCGCCGACCCCGCCCTGTACCCCTCCATCCGCGCCCTCCAAAAACAGAAAAATCTGCCCTCCTTCAAACAGGCCGCCTTCCACTACCTCAAAACCACCTCCGAAGAAGAAGCCCTGGAAGTGGACCGCGCTCTGGGCCTGGCCGGCGTAGTATCCAACGCCGCACAAAAAAACATCGGCGCATCTCTACCCACCCTCGTAGACGACATCCTGGACCAGCTCAACACCTCACAACTCCCCTCCCTGAAAAACCACCTGGACCACATCCTGGACCCCCTCGACCTCCCCGGCCTCCCGGAAATCGCCGAACGCATCCGCCCCATCTATCAAAACGGCGGGCGCATCTACCTGGCCTGCCGGGACGAAATCCTGCGCCACACCCTCACCTCCATCGCACGGGAAGCCCTTACCCGCCCCGGACTGACCATCCTGGAAGCCGAACCCGGAAGCAAACTCAACCTCAAAAAAAATGCCATCGTCCTCTCCTTCGACCGCGAAGCCCCTTCTTTTGCCGGACCCTTCGTCCACCCCGGTGGCATCGCATATCAAACCGGCATCGGCCCCGCCCTCGTCGCCCTCAAACTCTGCCAGGCCCTCACCTGCACGGACCTGCCGGACTACCTCCCGGACTACACCGCCTTCGACATAGAAACCACAGACCTGGACCTCGAACACGCCCAGATTCTCGAACTCGGCGCCGTCAAAATCCGCAACGGAAAAGAAATAGACAGCTTTCACACCCTCGTCCGCCCCCACCGGTCCATCTCCCCCGGCGCCCGGGACACCCACGGCATCTCCCCCGAAGACCTCCAGGATGCGCCCCTCTTCAAAGACATCTTCCCCGCCTTCCGGGACTTTGCAGACACAGACGTCCTCATCGCTCACAACGGCTACGGATTCGACTTCCAGGTCCTCAACGCAGAAACCCGGCGCAACAGTTTCAAACGCCTGTCCAACCCCACCCTGGACACCCTCCCCATGGCCCGCAGCTACTCTCCACAGGTACGCCACAGCATAGACGCCCTCTGTGAACGCTACAACATCCCCATCGATGGAGATCGCCACCGCGCCCTGGACGACGCTCGCTTCCTCCACCGCGCCTTCGAATGCCTCAAAAACGAACGCGCCTCCCGCTACCGCCGCATGGCCCACGAACGCCTCCTGGACCACGTGGCCCTGGCCATGCTCTTCCAGGACGCACACACCGCAGAAACCCATTTCTCCCCGGAAGACCACACCCACTTCAAACTGGGTGCCCAACGCCTCTTGGGACCGGCCAATATCCTCACCCGCGAACTCGCCACCCAATTCCCCCGCCTGGATGGAGAACGATTGCGCGCACAGGTCCGCATGTGGCTCCACGAAGAACCTCGCCCCGAAACCCTGGCCGCCCACGCCCCGGACCAGATACAGCGTTTCCGGGACCAGGCCGCAGCCCACGCCGAAAATGCTGACTCTCTCCAGGACGCCATCCGAAACTTTCTGGACTTTGCCGACCTCTACAGTGCCGAAGACGACACCTTCCAGCACAACGCCGTCAACCTCCTCACGCTCCACGCCGCCAAAGGCCTCGAATTCCGAGAAGTCTACATCTGCGGCCTCGAAGACCGCCTTCTCCCCAACACCCGCGCCGTCAACAGCAAAGACCTGAAAGACCTGGAAGAACAACGCCGCCTCCTCTACGTAGGCCTCACCCGCGCCATGGACCGACTCACACTCACCTGCGCCCAGCGCCGCCCAGGACGGGACCTCATCCCCTCCCGCTTCTGGGACGAACTCCAACTCAAACTAGATACAGATACGACTGGGTCTCCATAAGGGCGAGGCATGCCTCGCCCCAACCTCGATCCTCCACGATAGTCATACCTCACGTAAGGGCGAGGCATGCCTCGCCCCAACCTCGATCCTCCACCGGAGCCCCGCTGTGAGCAAGCGACGCCATACCTCCAGTACAACACCCATCTCAAAAGCCACCTTCGCCACCGGCCTCTTCCTTCTGGCACACCTTCTCCTGGCCCACTGGCAAAGCCCCTACCCTTTCTGGGGTCTGGACCTCCTCGCCTATTACCCTGCCTGGCTCCAGATCCCCTTCACACTCTTTGCCGCCTTCCTCCTTCTTCCACCGACTCGGGCTCGCCTTCTCCAGCTCTTCGAAAAACTCACGCCACTTCTGAATCATTCCATCGGGCGAGCAACCCTCTCCTTCATTCTCATCCTGGCCCTCGCCACACTCTTCTACTCTTTTCGATCTGCTGTCCACCTCCTCGGCGACGGATACCTCTACCTCCGTGAACTCGACAATGCCATCTGGAATGAAATCCCGCGTGTGGACCGTGCACCCTTGTCCTTCTGGATCATCCGAACCCTTCACAACCTCGGAGGCTCCGCGCTAACCACCTATCGCATCTACAGCTTCGCCTCAGGCCTCTTCTACCTGGCCCTGATCTTCCCCATCGCACGAACCCTTGGACGAAATCGCACAGAAGCTGTTGCCATCGGCACCTTTCTCCTCTCCGCAGGTTTCCTCCAACTCTTCTGCGGCTATGTCGAAAACTACGCACTCCTCCTGCCCGCACTCCTCCTCTACCTCCTGGCGGGTCTGCGTGCCCTTCAAAATCAACTTTCCCCCTGGGTTCCTGCACTCGCCCTGGCTCTCTTCTTGCCTCTCCACTTCGCACTCGTCGCCTTCCTCCCTTCTCTCGCCTTCCTCCTCTGGCAATCTAAGAAACCTGCTCATTTTCCCGACTTTGCCAAAACATTCGCGCCCCTGGTTTCCCTGATGCTCGTCCCTCTTGTCCTCTTCGTCTTCCTGGACATCCATCTCTTTACCTACTTTAATAAACTCGCTGGCGGACACCTCCTGCCCCTTTTTGCCGAACCCAACTTCTACCAGCCATACCGTCTCTTCTCACTCGCGCACATGCTCGACGTTCTCAACCAGCAATTCCTGGCCGCACCCGCTGCCTGCCTCGTCCTCTTTTGTTTTTATAAACGAAAAGGACGCGATCCACAATCCCTCTTCCTCTGTACTGCAACCCTCTTCCCGTTCCTCTTCACCTTCCTTGCCAATCCCGAAATCGGTGCTTTTCGCGACTGGGATATCTTCACACTGCCCGCACTCCCTTTCACACTCTGGGCCGCACGGCATATTGCAATCCAAATTCCCAACCGAACCCATCTCACACACGTCATCCTCCTCTTCTGCGGTGCCGCTGCCCTCCACACCGCACTCTGGGTGGGTCTCAATGCAAATACGGAGGCGGCAGAACACCGCTTCAAAAACCTGCTCAGCCACACACAACTCTCCAAACATGCAGGCTCCTACGGCTGGGAAATTCTTGGGCGTTATTATCGCTTGCAAAAACAATCGGGCAAATCGCTGGAAGCCTACCGCAGCGCCCTCGAAGCAAATCCCAATAACTACCGACACTGGATTGCGGTAGGCAACGCCTACTGCGACATCAACCAGTACGACAGAGGCCTGATCCATCTCAAAAAAGCCGCTGAACTACAACCAGAATTTGCACCCACCTACTCCAATATCGGTGTTGCCTGCCTGAGGTTAGGACAATACCAGGAAGCCCTGGTATATCTAAAAAAGGCGGCTGAACTCGATGACGGAATCGCTACCGTACATTCCAACCTGGCCATGGCCTACCAGGCCCTCGACCAACCGGACAAAGCGATTGAACACCTGGAAAAAGCCATAACGCTAAAACCTGATTTTGCGGACGCACACGCCAATCTCGGTGCCATATACCACCATATGGACCAGCCAGAAAAAGCAATTGAACACCTCGAAAAAGCCATTGCGCTGAACCCTCGCCTGGCCGATGCGTTTATGTATATGAATTTAGGCGCGGCTTATCAGATCCTGAAACAATACGACTCCGCCATCCAGTACCTGCAAAAAGCCAGTACTTTGAACCCCAATCTAGCCGATGTATATTTCAACCTGGGTGCGGCCTACGTAATGTACAACCAGCCGGACAAAGCAAGAGACAGCTTTCGCACGTTTCTGCGCCTGGCCCCCAACGATCCCCAGGCCCCCAGGCTCCGCGCCTGGCTCCGCGCCAATCCATCACCGTAGGGGCGAGGCATGCCTCGCCCAACCTCGATCCTCCACGGAGCCATACCGTGACCAAACAGCGCCCCAACACAACAACACCCATCGCAAAAGCCACCCTCGCCACAGGTCTCTTCCTTCTGGCACACCTTCTCCTGGCCCACTGGCAAAGCCCCTATCCTTTCTGGGGTCTGGACCTCCTCACCTACCATCCGACCTGGCTCCAGATCCCCTTCGCACTCTTCGCCTCCCTCCTCCTCCTTCCACCAGCTCGGGATCAAATCCTCCAGCTCTTCAAACGCCTCTCTCCACTTCTGGATCATCGCACCGGGCGAGCGGCCCTCTCCTTCATCCTCATCCTGGCCCTCGCCATACTCTTCTACTTTTTTCGATCCGCTGTCCACCTCCTCGGCGACGGATACCTCTACCTCCGTGAACTCGACAACGCCGTCTGGAACGAACTCCCCCGTGTGGACCGTGCACCCCTCACGTTCTGGATCACACGGACCCTTCACAACCTCGGCGGCTCCGCACAAACCACCTATCGCATCTACAGCTTCGCCTCAGGTCTCTTCTACCTGGCCCTGATCTTCCCCATCGCACGAACCCTCGGACGCAACCGCACGGAATCCATTGCAACCGGCGCGTTCCTCCTCTCTGCGGGTTTCCTCCAGCTCTTCTGCGGTTATGTCGAAAACTATGCGCTCCTCCTGCCCGCACTCCTCCTCTACTTCCTGGCTGGACTGCGAGCCCTTCAAAATCAACTTTCCCCCTGGATACCGGCACTCGCCCTGGCTTTCTTCTTGCCTCTTCACTTCGCATTTCTCGCCTTTCTCCCCTCTCTGGCTCTCCTCTTGTGGCTCTGCGAAAAACCCACAGGCCTCCGTTCGATTATCAGAGCTTCTGCTCCGCTGGTCACACTCCCCCTGATCGTCCTCACCATCTTGTTCATGTTGGGGATCCATCCTTTTGCCTACTTTAAAAAACTCGCCAGCGGACACCTCCTCCCCCTTTTTTCTGAACCCGATTTCTACCAGCCATACCGCCTGTTCTCACTCGCACACCTGCTCGACGTTCTCAACCAACAGCTTCTAGTCGCACCCGCTGCCTGCCTCACGATCTTCTTGATCCGAAAACAAAAATCCCTCGATCCTCCACAACTCTTCCTCCTCACCGCAACGCTCTTCTCACTCCTCTTTACCTTCCTCGCCAATCCCGAAATCGGTGCTTTCCGAGACTGGGACATTCTTGTTTTGCCTGCACTGCCTTTCAGCCTCTGGGCCGCACGACGTATCGCTGTTCAGAACCCGGACCGCAACCTCCTTGCGCACATCGCTCTTCTCCTGGTTGGGGCGGCCGCGCTCCACACCGCACTTTGGATTGGCCTCAATGCAAACCCTACCGCTGCGGAGCACCGCTACAAAAACCTGCTCCAGAACTCGCAGCTCTCCAAACATGCAGGCTCTTACGGCTGGGAAACCCTCGGCATTTATTACCGGAACCACAACAAACTCGAACACGCGCTGGAAGCCTACCAGCAAGCGATCAAAGCAAGCCCGAACCCCCGGCACTGGTTCTCCACCGGCACACTACAGTCCACCTTAGGCCGGAAACAGGAAGCCATTGAATCCTACCAGAAAGCCATCGCTCTCAAATCCGACTTCGCCGAAGCCTACTCCAACCTGGGGAATACCTACCAGGATCTGAAACAGTACGAAAACGCCATCGCATCCTTCCAGAAATCCGTTGACCTCAACCCCAATTTTGCCGATGCATACTCCAACCTGGGCAATGCCCTCCAGGCCATAGGGCGAACCGAAGACGCCATCGTATATTTCCAGGAAGCAGTTGCACATAAACCAGATTTCGCCGAAGCCCGCTACAACCTGGGCAACGTCTTTCTCGCACAAGGACAATTCGAAAAAGCCATTCCACACTACCGGCAGGCCATCCAGATAAACCCCAACCTATCCGGCGCATATTATAACCTGGGAAATGCGTATTATAATCTGAGTCAATTCGAAAACGCTTTAAAAAACTACCTGCAGGCCCTTTCGCTCGAACCCGGTTTAGCCGAAGCCTGCTTCGCGGCTGGCAACGCGTACTACGGCCTGGGTCGGTTCGATGACGCTCTCAAATACTATCAAAAAACCATCGCACTGAAACCAGACTTCCTGCAGGTTCACGCACGCCTGGGCGACATTCATTTTATGGCAGGCCGGTTTGATGACGCGGCACGCGCCTACCAACAAGTTGTTGCCCTCGACCCTAACTTCGCCGACGGACACGCCAACCTGGCCAATGCCCTGCTCCAACTGAAACGCCACGAAGAAGCCCTCGTACACTATCGCAAAGCCATCGCACCGAATCCCAAAGACGTCAACACGCTCTATAATCTGGCCGTACTCTACCACACCCTCAACCAGATTGAAGAAGCAAGCCACTACTTCCAAAAAGTTCTGGACCACGCACCCAACCATCCCCAGGCCCCTACAATCCGCGCCTGGCTACGCACCGTTGGGGCGAGGCAG
>JAQCGA010000165.1 GCA_027619145.1 bacterium
GCGTATGATTCCCTTCCAGCCGGGCCAGCCGAAAATTTGCTTCGGCCTCCAGGTAATCTTTCTGTGCGCTAATACTTTCAGCCACCAACCTCTTCTCCCGATCCCGCGTTTCTTTTTTGATATCCAACGCCACAAGAGCGGACAGATACGCGCTCTTTGCGGACGCAACCTCAGCGGAATGCAATTCCACCAGCACGTCCCCGGCAAAAACCCGATCCCCAACATCTGCAAGAACGCGTTGCACGATCCCATTCGTCAGGGGCGTAACCTTCATCATCGTATTCTTATTGTACTGCGTCTCGCACAACACCTCCAGACCCGGTTCGTGTTCCTTCTGAAGAGGAAACCCTGTGCGAATCCCCGCTTTCTCGGCCGAGGCCAGCGAAGGGAGCCGAACGAACAGGCTCTTGCCCGGCTGGAGCCCCGAAGCCAGTTGGGGCTGACAAATGCCACATTCCATTTCAGGCACCCCGTGCTCGTTGCAGAACAATTCCGGAGCCACGGACGAAGCGGCAACAGGAGAGGGTTCGCCCGCCATACCCGATGAGGGTTTTGCCTTCAACTCCGGATGGCACAGAAAACACTCATCTTCATAAAGAGAATGCTCCTTGCAGTACAACCGGGCCGTGTCCTCCAGTTCCGGATGACACAGCCAGCACCGATCCTCATACCGTGCGTGCTCGTTACACCACAATCGCCCCTTATCCCGTTTTGCAGGATCGCAAATAAAGCACGTCTCGCCCACTTTTTCGTGCGCGTGGGCAACCGTTGCAACCTGCCCGATTTCACCCGCATGATCATGTTCTTGCGCCTGCTCCTTCTCCGGACCCGTGCAGGCCATCCCGGCAAACATGGTAAGAACCAGTCCCCAGAACACCACCAGACGGTTTATGCGCAACCTTTCAAAATGTCTCATAACTGGATCTCCCCTACAGGGTATTTCAGACCTAAATTCAATAGACGTGCAATTCACGTAAACACATCAATGCGTTCTGCGCCCCTCCCGTTCACGGCTCTCCCCATCTGGCAAGACCGGACTTTGTCCAATCGCATGAAACAGGTGGTTTCGTGCAACGCGGTACTCATAAAGCGTTTCCACGTATTCCATCCCTGTTTCAATCAGATCCCTCTGCGCTTCCAGCAGGTCCAGATAGCTGGCTTTGCCCTCCTCATAACTCCGGCGAGCCATCTGGTGCGCCGCCTCGGCAGTTGGACGAACGCGATCCCGCATCAGCACCATGCGCTTGCCCGTTCCCTGAAACGCAGAATAGGTCGTACGAACCTCCTGCAAAATACGCAGCCGGATACGTTCTCTCTCGGCATCTGCCTGCGCATGCCGGGCAGATGCTTCGGCAATTTCCCCTCGCTGTTCAAACACAGCAAAAACAGGCAACTCAAGCACAAAGCTCGTGCGCCAGGACTTCGAGGGCCCAACAGGATCCTTTGTCGTTTCCCGGGCAAAACGGAGCGTCAGGTCGGGCACCCACGATACCAGAGAGGCCGTCCGGACCGCCTGTGTACTTGCAAGAGCCCGGGTCGCACCGCCCAGATCGCTCCGCTGGCGAAGTGCCTGTCCATACAACGTGTCCAGATCCAGAGTCATCGCCTCATACGTCAGACCATCCGATAAGACCAACGGCTCCTCTGGCTCCTGACCCAATAAAACATTCAGCGCCGCCTGGGACCGAACCCTCGCGTCCTGAGCCTCGATCTGCCTGCTTTCCAACCGACCCAAAGCCACCTCAGCCCGCATCACATCCAGTTTGGGCACATCCCCAGCCGCAAGCCGCGTTTGTGCACGTTCCAGAAACCCCCTGGCCAGTTGAACGTGTTCCTCGGCCAGAAGCAAAAGTTGCCCATCTGCCAGAACGCGGTCGTAGGCAACCTGAACATCCCGCCCAATATCAAGGCGCACCATCTCATAGACAGACAGACGCGTTGCTTCGGCAAAGTGATTGGCCGCCCGGTGGCGTTGCCACCACTTCACCGGGAACTCCAGACGTTGCGTGAGCCCCACACTGCGTTTTTCGTACTGCCCCAACTCAAATGTGCCGGGCAGACCTTCATATTCCAGTTCCAGTTCCGGGGACGGCAATGCCCAGGTTTTCAGCGCACGCGCCTGCTCAGTCTTCCAGACTGCACGCGCGGCTCCAACCTCCGGGTTTTGTCCCAACGCCAGTTCCATGGCCTGCGCCCGGGAAAGAGATTCAGCCTGTGCCGGGAATGCCGCCAGGAGCAGACACACGATACTTGTCCATTTCTTGCAAAAGAAAAACATAATCCTCCTCCAGAATCACGCTGCAAAAAAGACATACGCAGGCATACCTGTGCCTTGAATCAGGTACAGCCTGTACGACATGATGTTATCCGGAGGATTAAATCAGAAGGACGGTTGTCCGAATGGAAGGATGAATCGAGAGGTTGTTCGGAAAGATTGGAGCGGTTGGTGCAGAAAATAAGCAGAGATTTTGAGCGTGGGTCAAAGAAGAGGTGCGCAGAGCGGGTTGTGAAGAATAAAACACACGTTCTGAGCTTGCAGTTCTAGGGATATCGGTCGTTAGAATGATGTCTTTACAAAGCTCATCGTCATCCGTAGCGAAGTTCCCATTGATCACCGAAAATGCCGCCGGGGCGTTCGCAGGACAAGCGCATTCCCCTGCTTCTATCGCAACGCTTCTACCCGGATCAAAACACAACACAAAATGACCGATTGTGGTTTGTGCAATAATCAGGTAAGCCAGCAACCAGAAAAACAAAAAATAGCTTTTGCGCTGCATTTTCATAGCGGAAACCATCTCAGAGTCTTCACTTCATTCACACCCATATCTCACAACCTGCATACAGAAACAAAAATAACCATTTGAACAGCATAAATCCAGTGAATTGTGATCCCATTCATTGGATCTCTATTGGCCCCGGATACATCGGCGGCCCTGCGTCGCTTGCATTCGGCCGGTTGTGTGACACGCTTTCGCCCGGGCATTCAGCCAGCCAGGCAAGACCGCATGAAATCGGCAACGCGTGAAATAGCCTCCCGGCTTTCAGGGAGGCCACGGACCTGAAACACGTGAACCTGCCCCGGCCAAACTTCCAGCGTCACATCCACCCCACAAGCACGCGCCCTGGACGCCACGCGAACACTATCATCCCGAATCACCTCGTACTCCCCAACCTGGATCAGCAACGGCGGAATCCCGGTATAATCACCAAAAACCGGTGAGACCAGCGGGTTGCCCACATCGTCGGTACCCGCATAGAGCCTCACGAATTCTGGCAGACAACTGGGATGCATGTAGAGTTCGTTGTCTGCTTCACTCTGGATCGACTCGCTGGCCAACGTCAAATCAGCGAAAGCCGACATGGGGATCGCACCACTCGGCAGAGGTCGCTTGCGGTCACGAAGAGCCAGAAGAGTCGCTAGCACCAACCCGCCACCAGCAGAATCACCAGCAATAAAAGTCGCCCTCGCCGGCCCCGCACCAGAGGGTCCAGATCCAATCATCCATTCGTACGCGTGGATGCAATCCTCTAACCCGGCCGGGAAAGGATGCTCCGGAGCCAGCCGATAGTCGGGCAGAAGCACAGCACATTCTGCCGCCGCTGAGATATCGGCAGCCAGAGGGATATAGTTCGCACCCGACCCTGACACATAGCCCCCACCGTGCAAATAAAGAAGCCGCAGATCCGGATCTGCACCCGGTGCGACAACCCATTCAGCGGGCACGTGGCCAGCCTTCACACGGGTGCACCTTACATCCCGATCGGCAGGTTCCTGACGCGCTCCCATACCTTGCCGGAGCCCGTCAAGATCAAACGGGTTTCCAGGAGCGCCAAACTGCGGACTCTTGCGCCCTTCCTCCCAGAATTTGCGGCTCTCCTCTGAAACCATCCAGCGCCTCTACCCTCTTAAGTATAACTAGAGTGACATATAAAATCTGAAAGACAGGATGCCTTGCTGTCATTCCCGCGCAAGCGGGAATCCACGCGCGAGATAGGGATTTCCGATCCAGCGCGGACACTGGATTTTCAATAAGATACAGTATTTCTGAAACAGACCACTAAGCTACATCGCACGTTTGAGTGCAATATAATCCCCGCTCGTTTCTAATTTAACCGATACAGACTGTTTATCCCGGTTACGCCAAAACCAGCCGTGATGGCCGTCAAACGCGGCCTCCAACTCGCCCTCATCAGAAGTAACCATACGACCTTTTTTATAACTGACAAACTGTTTGGAACCCTTATATCCGTCACCGTGAGTGTCGTGATTGAGCTTCCCATTTGTGGCAGTCCATTTGTATTGCGCCTTTGCACCTTGTTTCATCTCCAACTTATATTCAACCGCTTCACCGGGCGCAAGCGTATGCTCAATCACATCATTATTTGAGGCGTTTTTCTTCTGTTCTTCAAGTTTGGAACTGGCAACCGCAACTGGAGGTGCTTGTGAGGTGATGCTTACTTCGCTTCCAGATGTAGCAGCGGCCTGAGTTGTTGATTCTTGCCCAAGACCAACCTTGATGTCCCCCATGTTCTTCAGGCCCAGCAGGGAACCGATGCCTGTTGGATCAACCCCATATTCGGCAGGCAATACAGCTGCGATCAAGACAACGAAAGCAACAACAATCGCAATGAGGGTTGAACGCAAAAGTTGCCTGGAGGTTGGTAAATCTTCGAGTGGAGGCATTTGAGAATTGAACACAATGGATCTCCTTTTATAAAACCACATAACCAAACAACTAATAGCCCATCAGAATGAAACCCAATGTCATGAGTCCAACATTCGCCGAATAAGCATACCTGGAAAAACCTCCCTGTTTTCTCCAATAACTCATGACAATCAAGATTGCTGAAAGAGCCATCAATTGCCCTATCTCAACACCTACGTTAAACGCGATCAGGTTTGGCAATAAACCATCCGGGGCAATTTCAAACTCAAGTATCTTTGTGGCAAGCCCAAGACCATGGAGGAAGAGAATAGTAAGCGTAGCAATCTTTGTATTTGGCTGAAAATTGAACCAACGTTGATAGGCTCCAAGATTATCCAGCGCTTTATAGACAACGGAGAGCCCAATGATCGCATCAATCAGATATGCACTCACATTGATGTTCGCGAATACGCCAAGCAAAAGCGTAAATGAATGACCAATGGCGAAAAGACTTACATAAATACCGATATCCTTTAGCCTGTACAGAAAGAAAATGACCCCAAAAAGAAATGCCAGATGATCGTATCCGGTAACCATGTGCTTTGCACCCAGATACACAAAAGGGAAAAAGTTGATCCCACGAATTTCCTGAATATAACCCTGATCTCCGCCAGTCACACCATGGGCGGATACGATAACAGGTAAAAAAATTGCAATTCCAATAAGAACTCGGCACAGACCTCTCATATCTATCACCCTTTTCAAACCACAAACCGTTCTACCTCAATCAGTGAGAATGCACAGGCAGCCCATCATGGGAATGCTCAGAGATACGATGGTATGTTTCCCCGGCTTCTTCTGTGGGATCGACATGGATTGTCGCTCTGGATAAAAATGGCAAATGATGCATCAATTGATGGTGAACCTCCTTGACTATCTCGTGTCCACCAGCCACAGAAAGCCCCGGATCAACCGCCACATTCAACTCCGCGTGCAGCCGGTGCCCAATCCACCTCGCCCGCACCTCGGACACCCCTTGAACTCCTCGAACATGGTGTGCGGCGTGTTCAATTGCATCCGCATGCTCCGGCTCCACCCCGTCCAGCATCCGCGAAAACACTGCCTTCCCTGACTGCCAAACAATTCCCAGAATCGCAAGCGTAATGAACAGCCCTATCAGTGGATCAGCAAGCGGGTACCCCAACCACATCCCCACTGCACCCACCAGCACAGCAAGACTCGTCCACCCGTCTACCCGAGCGTGATATCCGTCGGCAACCAGCGCAGCACTGCTAATTTCTTTGCCCACCCGAATGCGAAAAACCGCCACCCCTTCATTGCCAATAAACCCAATAATCGAAGCAACAACCAGCGCACCGAGGTGGGTCACTGGTTGCGGATTCAACAATCGGTTCACCGACTCATATCCCGCAACAATCGCACTAAACAAGATCGTTAGCACAATCAACACACCGGCCAGGTCTTCTACCCGCCCATACCCAAACGGAAACCGTTTACTCGGCTTCATCTTGGCAAACATAAACGCAATCCACAATGGAATTGCGGTTGAAGCATCTCCAAAATTGTGAATCGTATCCGCCAATAATCCCACACTACCGGTAAGCGCAACAATCACAACCTGAAAAAGAGCGGTCGCCATCAACCCAACAAAAGACCACTTGATCGCCCAAATCCCTCGGTCTGTCGTTGCAATTGTCGGGTCAATGACTCCATGGGTGTGTCCATGTCCATCATGGCCGTGTCCACCGTGAGCATGAGAATGCCCATGATCCCCGCCACGTTCATGGTCGTGGCCTTCCTGATGGTGTGAATGTTCTTTCCCTGGCATGCCCTTCTCCTTGCCCAATCGAAATTAGCCCACAAAACGTTTCAGTGCGACCTTCAAATCCTCAATCGCCTTTTTTCCTTTCCCCTGCTCCATCGCATCAAAAATACAGTGCTCCATGTGATCCTCCAGAATCACACGGCCTGCCTGATCCAGCGCTGCCCGGGCAGCAGCAATCTGGATAAGCACATCGCTGCAATCCCGACCCTCGGCAACCATCTCCCGAATACTCCGCACCTGACCTTCGATCCGGGCAAGTCTGTTTACCACTTTTGGATTTACGTGTTCATGTTTCATCAATATACCCCCTGGGGGTATAAGCTACCGTAAATACTGCCTCCTGTCAACCCCATTATCAGTCTCCTTATCACGAGCAAAGGCTTACGACATCAACTCGTAAGCCTTCGCTCTTTCCTAAAATCAAACTCCAATCAAATCCAGAAATTCTCAAGACTTCTAATTTTGATGGTCACACCACCTGGTTCTCCTCATCGTAGTACCTGTTCACATTCGGCACCTCCGTCATCCCGTGCCACGCCCCCCGGAACAACGTCTGTCGTTTCGGCGAAAGCGCCGCAATCACCTCTGGTGGCGGACATCCCTTGCCCCATTTGGAATTCACCGTATTGTAACAGGTAAACAAACTCAGCCGGTCCCGCGTTTCATTTGTCCACAGCGTACCCGTATGACACAGCGCCTCCGTAAAAATTACCACCGACCCGGCCGGACAAGTATAGTTCTCCCACAACGAAGACTCCCGCCCACTAATTTCCTCCGGCCTCGGAAAAGCCGCCTTGTGGCTACCGGATAAAAACATCGTCCCGCCATCGCCCGGTCCCACCTCATTTAATTCCCACACCACCCGGGTCAACCCGGCATGAACCTTCCCAGGCAACATCTGGTAAATATGTGAATTCCCACAAAACGAAAAATAAGCGCCTCCCCCATGGGGATTGAAATTATCGTGCCCGGCCTTCCGATGGCTCGTATACGTATGATCGTACCGAAACCCGTAACAATCCTCCGTTGCCAGCGCTTGATGCGAAAGAACCGCGTTCAGCACCCCAACTACAGCCGGGTGGTCCAGAAGGATCTGCGACGGCCCCCCGTGATTGTCGCGTTCCTCCGGCGGAAGCGTATCCTTCTCATAAAGAAACTTCATCTGATGCTCTTGCACTGCGCCCAACTGATCCTCACTCAACAAACCAGGCAAACATATCCAGCCCTTGAGATCAAAAATATACTTCTGCACATCTGTCATCGGAACCACAGGCAAACCGTCTGCATTGGTTATCGGGAGAAGCTCTGTGTCCATAGGTTTCCTCACAGGTTA
Organism: bacterium; assembly: GCA_027619145.1. The sequence goes on from JAQCGA010000165.1 coordinate 7,826, forward strand.
TATTCGAGACTGGAATTTCAGGTTACCAGCAGAAAGAACCGTCAACTCAAATCCTTGGCGCTTCCCGCCAAGGATTTGAGTT
>JAQCGA010000166.1 GCA_027619145.1 bacterium
CCGGGCCTTTTTTTCAACCGGGGCGAAGCGTTTGATTTGCAGGGCACCCTTTTCGATCAGGGCCATTTCGCCCGGTTCAAGCGTATGGATGTCTTCTATGCCCAGGTTGGTGAGCGCTGTGGATTCGTTGGCAGCGGCGAATAAGCGGCCTTTGAGGCCCCAGCACATGGGGCGGAAGCCCAGGGGGTCCCGGGCAACAACCATCCGGCCCAATGCGTCCAGGAATGCGATATTGTAGGCCCCGTCGAAATCGCGGGTGAGGGAGGTCATTACTTTGACGAGGTCCGGAGCTTTTTCTCCTCGCAGACGATAAGCGAGGGTGTGCATAATGATTTCTGTATCTGTGTTGAGCGTGAAGTGATATCCGCGTTTGGAGAGCAGGCGCTCGCGCAGTTCTGTGTAGTTGGCCAGGTTTCCGTTGAAGGCCATGCCGAACCACTTCCACAGGCGACCGTGTTGCCGTTCGAAGGGCTGGACGTAGCGGATGTCATCTTCTTCGCCGCTGGTAGCATACCGTGTATGGCCAATGGCCGCCTGCCCGGCGTATTTGGTGAGGAGGGAGCGGTACTTGCCCGGGTGAGACATACGAAAGACTTCGTTGACCAGGCCTATGTCTTTGAAGGTGCTCAGGATTTGTGGTCGGTCCAGATTGTAGGTGGTAATACCAGCGGCGAGCTGGCCACGGTTTTGTAAATCCAGCAACATGCCTGGCATGAGGGTGGTTACATTTTCAGGCGGACCTGGTTTTTCACCGGTCTGTCCCTCTGGCAATGTGTCCAGCCAGTAGAGGGCGGCTACGCCACATTCGTGGTAAATTTCATCTGTCATAAGGATTCGTGGGAAAAAGACGTTCGATGCGATTGAATCAGGCAGGGTGTGAATATAAACACGAATGGGGGCTTGTCAACCGGAACCTGGAAAATAGAACACAAAAGGACACCTGGAAAGGTGTCCTTTTGTGTTCTATGCAGCAATGTGAATACGTTATTCGTTCTGATCTTCTGACGGATCTTCTGCGTCAGAACCTTTTCGGTAAATGCCGGCCATGCCGTATTCGTGCAGTTTGTTGCGCAGGGTCCGGGAGCTGATGCCGAGCAGATCTGCGGCCTGGGTGCGGTTTCCGTTGCACGATTCCAGGGTTTTGAGGATGAGTTTCTGCTCCATTTCTCGCACGGTTTGGCCCACCTGCATACTGTCGCTTTCGCGGCGGGTGCCGGTCTTTCCAGTGAGCACGTCCAGGGGCAGGTGTTCCTCGCCGATTTGTTTGTTCTGGCAAATGACCACGGCGCGTTCGATATAGTTTTCAAGTTCTCGTACGTTGCCGGGCCAGTTGTACGCCGTGAGCAATTCCATTGCTTTTTCGGAGAGGCCGGAAATTTCTTTTTCGTTTTCCCGGTTGTATTTGTTCAGAAAGTGGTTTACCAGGAGCAGGACGTCTTCTTTGCGCTCGCGCAGCGCGGGCATGGATAAAGGGATGACGTTGAGGCGGTAATACAGGTCTTCGCGGAATGCGCCCTTTTCAATTTGTTCCAGCAGGTTCCGGTTGGTGGTGGCCACAATGCGTACGTCTATTTTGATGGGGGCACCGCTGCCTACGCGCTCAAACTCGCGTTCCTGGAGTACACGCAGAAGCTTGGCCTGTAGACCAGGATCAATCTCGCTGATTTCATCCAGGAGTAATGTGCCACCGTCGGCCAGTTCAAAGCGGCCGCGGGTTTGTTTGATGGCACCGGTAAAGGCACCTTTTTCGTGGCCAAACAATTCACTTTCGATGAGGTCTGGCGGGAGGGCCGCGCAGTTGAGTTTCACAAAAGGGTTGCTTTTGCGCGGGCTGTTGTAGTGGATGGCCCGGGCCACCAGTTCTTTTCCGGTTCCGCTTTCGCCGGCAATCAGGACGGTAGAGCGGCTTTTGGCTACGGTTTTGACCATTTCGAAAATATCTTCGATGCTCCGGCTTTTTCCCACCATATTGCCAAAACTGTACCGGTCCTGGAGTTCAGATTTGAGGCGCTGATTTTCTTGTTTGAGTTGCTGGCTTTCCAGGGCACGGGCAACGCGGATTTCGATTTCCTCAAGCGAACATCCTTTCTCCAGATAATCGAACGCGCCTTTTGCCATGGCGTCTACGGCATTGGCTACGGTGGCGTGGGCGGTAATCATCATCACGCGGGCGTCGGGCTGGAGCCGGGTGGCGTGTTCGAGCACCTGCATGCCGTCCATGCCGGGCATCCGGATGTCCGAGAGGACAAGATCATATTCGGCCTCTTCCATACGCTGTACAGCTTTGGGGCCACCATCTACTGCATCTACTTCGTGTTTGCCGCGGTCCAGGGCTTCTTTTAAGAAGTCCCGGAAGAGGGGGTCGTCGTCTACAACCAGGATTCGTTTTGCCGACATTCGAGATCACCTTTTGAAAAAAGGCAGAGGGAAATTGTCTATGGACAATCGGTCCATGGACGAATTGTTACCGAGGGATCAAGATTGTAAATGTGGCACCCTGGTGAGCCGTACTTTCTACCAGGATGTCTCCGCCGTGCGCTTCAATGACTTTTTTGGCTGTGGCCAGACCCAGTCCGTTGCCGTCTTCTTTGGTGGTGAAAAATGGCATGAAGAGTTTGGCTTTTACTTCATCGGTCATTCCCAAACCGGAATCGGTTACAGTAAGGGCGACGCAGGGTTTGTTGAGATCGGTTTGCTGGGCCAGGTTCATTTCTAAAATGCCAATGCGAATCCTGCCGCCGCTGGGCATTGCCTGCACAGCGTTGTGCAAGAGGTTGAGTAGGATTTGCTGGACCTGTTCAGGGTCTGTGTTGCAAGGGATCTCCTCGGGTCCATAGATGCGTTCCAGCTCAATTTCGTCCAGCCGTGTGCCGGCGTCAATTTCGAAGAAGCCGAGGCAGTCTTCCACGACTTCCACGATGTTGACAGGCCGCAGGTTCAACTGGAGGGGGCGTGTGTAGTTGAGGAGATTGGTGACCATGCTGTTGAGGCTGGTAACCCCTTCCATGATTTTTTTTACCAGGCGCCTGCGGGGGTCGTCCACGTCCAGGTCGCGTTCCAGCAGGCCTGCAAAGCCGCCAATCCCACCCAGTGGATTTCGGATTTCGTGTGCCACTGTGGCCGCCATTTCTCCCAGGGCTGTAAGGGTGCTTACGCGGCTGGCCTGTTTGGAGAGTTCCTGGATTTTAGAAATGTCCTCAAATGTTTCTACCGCGCCCATAATTTCACCGGATGCATCGTGCAAACAGAGGGTACTGTATTGCACGGGTGTTTTTCCGCCGTCCGGATGGAGCAAGATCTTTTCACGGCCCTGTACGGACATTCCGGAAGCCAGGGTGTGTAGAAGATCTGCCGAGGCGTTGCCTAGAAGTTCTGCACAGGGTTTTCCTATGGCCTCGTGCGAAGACACCTGGAGGATCGCAGTTGCCGCGCGATTCAGACGGCTGATATTGCCTTTGGTGTCTATTGCAAGAACTCCGCTACCCAGACTTTCCAGCGTGTTGTGCAGGTACGCACTCAGGTGTTCTTTTTCGGCAAGGTTCTGCTGGAGTTGGTTGTTGGTTTCTTCGAGCTCGTGGTTGAGGGCCTGTACCCGTGATTCCAGGCTGTGGTACGCAACTTCGAGCCGGGTGAGCGTATCTCCGAATGTGGCACAGGATTGGGTGACCGTTTCCAGGTTTGACAACGTGGGGGTTTGCCGGGTTTTTGACATGATATGCAGGATCCTTGTGGAACATCCGGGAGTTTCTCAGGGTCGCCTGCGGTAGGGCTTCCCGCCGATTCCGGTAAGTCGAACGCCTTTTTTTGCGGCCATCCGGTAGTTTTCTTCGGTCTGTTTGACCAGGGTCTCAAAGTCTGTTTTCAACTGTTCAATTTTCTGTTGATTTGAAGCATCTGGTGGTTCGCCTGCAGCCAGTTCTGCCAGACTGGTTTGTAACTGGCCGATGGTGTCGGCCTGTTCTCGTAAGAAGGAGATCAATCCGTCGGGCGAGGCTCCGGCCTGGAGCTGGCTGCCAACCTTTTCGGCCAGTCGGGCGGCCTGGTTGTATAGATCCAGGATTTCATTGAGTCGGTTCATCTGTTTCCTCGCCGCCGCTTTCTTCTGGTTTTGGTTCCGGTTCTGGTTCTGGTTCCGGTTTTGGTTCCGGTGGCGGTGGACGTTGCGCAGCCCGTGTGCCGTATGCACCCGGTAGCCTGGCTGTGCGGGTGGCTGTTGGGCGAGATTCTGTAGGGCTTGCGGTTGTGCGCAGGCGGCTGGCCTCCTGTTCCAGTTCCCGCACGCGCCGCCGGAGTTCCCGCACTTCTATCTGCAATTGTCGGTTTTTGAGCGCCCGGCTCACAGCGGCCTGTACTTCGTGCATTTTGAAGGGTTTTACAATGTAATCCTGCGCGCCTTCCCGGAGTGCATCAATTGCCGATTCCAGGCTGGGGTAGCCGGTCATAATAATGACCTGGGCTTCGGGTGAAACGCCGGAAATGTGCGCAAGCAGCTCCATGCCACCCATGTCTGGCAGGCTCAAATCCAGCAGGACGATCTCAAATTCATTCTGGTTGATTTTCTGTAACGCGTCCTGTCCGTTCTCCGCTACAATAACTGTAAATCCCTCGTCGGATAAAGAGTCCGCGAGCAGGCTGCGCATGAAAGGGTCATCATCTATAACGAAAAGCGTTTCACCGGCCATGGCGGCTCTCAGTAAATCATACCTTCCTTGGTAATTGAAGAGAAACGGCGGGGTGGATTGTGGGCCGTGCATACTGGGAGTGAGACCGGGGAAAATGGAAGGCAAATATTAAGCGATGGCCGCCAGGGGAGACAGCCGGAAGATCGGGTTGCGTGCAACGTGGGTGTTCGATTGCTCGCAACCAGTTAAATATAGGCCACGGAATTTTAGAAATCAAGCCAATTTAAGGACAAAATTTCCGGGTGGGGGAAAAAAGTTCCAGTGAGAGCCATCCGGTTAGAGGGTGCGTCCGCCGTCCACGGAAAGAACCTGGCCGGTGATGAAGTCGCAAATGGCCAGGCCGAAGATGGAGGAGGCCACGTCTTCGGGTGTGGCAATGCGGCCCAGTGGTGTGGCTTTCCGGTTGGTTTGCAAGAAGTCTTCCTGGCCGTCCACCCAGCGGGTTTGAACAACTCCGGGCGCTACGGCGTTGACGCGGATGTGGGGCGCCTGCCCGATGGCGAGGGATTTTGTGAGGGAAATGACGGCCGCTTTGGATGCGCAATAGGCCATGGAACTTCCTCTGCCGGTAATGCCTGCACTGGAGGCCACGTTGATAATTTGTCCACCTCCACCAGATTTCATGGCCGGAATGGCTGCGCGGGAACAGTAGAACGTGCCTTTGACGTTTACGTTGAATATGGGATCCCAGGCATCATCTGTGAGGCCTTCCAGGTCTTCCAGTGGGACGAATTTTGTGGTACCGGCGTTGTTGACCAGGATGTCGAGCCGACCGAGTTCACCTGCCACGGTCTGTATCATCTGGCGTACGGCAACATCGTCTGAGACGTCTGCCTGGACCACCAGCGCGTTGCGCCCAAGGGCACGGATTTCTGCTGCGGTGCGTTCGGCATCTTCTTTTGAGCGGGAGTAGTTGATGGCTACGTCTGCGCCTTCCTGGGCAAACAGCAGGGCGGTTGTGCGGCCAATGCCTGTGCCCCCACCGGTGATGAGGGCGATTTTTCCGTTCAGGTTCAGGTAAGACATGGAGAGGTTCCTTTTGTCATTGGGTTACAGGTTGGGGAAAGGGAAGGCGATGACGTCGCGGATGGTGGGTGCACCGGATAACAACATGACCAGCCGATCCAGGCCCAGGGCAATGCCACCGGAAGGAGGCATGCCGCTTTCGAGGGCGGCGAGAAAGGTTTCATCTACAGGATAAGCGGGGTTGCCCTCGCTCAGGCGCTGGGCTGCTTCGGCTTCGAGGCGGGCGCGTTGTTCGTGCGGGTCGTTGAGTTCGGTAAATGCGTTGGCGAGTTCAATTCCTGCAATATAGACCTCGAAACGTTCGGCCAGGTCTGGCCTGCCGGGTTTGCGTTTGGCCAGGGCGGCCATGGAGGCGGGATAATCTGTGAGGAAAATCGGCTGGGGGCTACCCAGGCGGCGTTCCACGCCATCCAGAAATACTTTAAAAAACGCCAGTTCGAAAGGGTCGTCTGGAGAAACACCGGTATGTCCTTTTGCACGGGCTTCCTGGATGAAGGCGGGCAGGTCTACGGTTGGGTCGGTTTGGATTTTGGCATAGTAGACCAGGGCTTCTCGTACGGAAATGCGCGGCCAGGGGGGGGTGAGATCCACTGCCTGATTTTGAGAGGTGATGTGCGGCCCTCCGGTCAATTCGCAGGCCAGGTGGTGGATCAGGGCTTCGGTGTCTGCCATGATGGTTTTGTAATCGGCGTACGCCCGGTACCATTCCAGAATGGTGAACTCGGGGTTGTGCATTGGGCCTGCGGCTTCGTGGCGGAAGGCTTTGCAGATTTGGTAGATGTTTTCGAAGCCGGCTGCAAGGAGGCGTTTCATGGCGTATTCGGGGGAGGTGGGGAGATAGAGGCGCTGGTTTTGTCCGCTGTCTGTAAACGAGGTTTCAAAGGCGACGAGATGCGGTTCCATGCCGGGACAGCGGACGAGGAGCGGGGTTTCAACTTCGAGGAAACCGTTGCGTTCGAAGAAGTTCCGGGTTTGTGAGAGGAGTTGGGCGCGCAGGCGCAGGTTGTGGCGGGTTTGCCGGGCAGGTATTTCAGGCGGTGTGCGGTGTGCGGGCGCGAGAATGCGGAAAGCGGAAACCTGGAAAACAGGTGGCTCCCAGATGCCGTCGAGCTCTACAATGTCTGGATTTTGAGGCAGGTTGAGAGAGATAGAGGAAAGGGGTACTGTGCCACATTCGTCTGTAAGACATACGGTTCCATCTGGCGTATAGGATAGGCGCCCGGCCAGGGTTGCTGTGCATTTCGGTTGGAGTTCTGAGATGTGGTGCGTGCGTGTGCAGCGAGCTGGATATTGAGGAGATGGACCGGGTGTGGGCATATAAGATACTCAGGGGGTGGAAGGCATACCGGCCAGGTGCGCCGTATCATTGAGGCGAACAACCGTCTTTTCGCCAGCTTCGATCCGTATGTGGTGCATGGAAATCGCGTCGCAAACAAAATAAGGCCGATCCGAGGTTTGCCATGTGTAGCCCATTAACACCATGAGATAGGAGACAATGGGGCCGCCGTGCGTAACGACTACAATTTGCTGGCCGGAATGTTTTGTAACAATCTGGTTCAGCGTACGTTCCACGCGGGCAAGGAGATCTGTGCCAGATTCTCCTCCCGGGAGGCGTTCGGTCGCCGAGATTCCGCCCTGGCGGATGAGATCTGGGTACTGTTCAAGGGCTTCTTTGTAGGAGAGCTCGGCCAGTTTCCCACTGTCAATTTCGCGCAACCCGGGTTCCGGGACGGCAACAGTTTTTACCATTTGGGCGAGGATGTCTGCGGTTTCTCGGGCCCGTTGCAGAGGGCTGGTATAGAGCGCGTCCACGTTGAAATTTGTGCGGAGCCGGTCGCCCAGAAGCAGAGCCTGGCGGGCACCTGTGGTAGAAAGGGAGACGTCTGACCACCAGCCGAAGCGTCCGTCGCCCTGTTGCAGCGCGGATTGTCCGTGGCAGACCAGAATGAGGTCCGTTGGCATAGATTGTTTCCTCCAGACGAGGAATATAGGCTAAGCGGGCGTTGCAAGCAATAAAACAACGAATGAGAAGGTGCGGAACGAACCGGAAAAACCGGGGTAAGTGCTTGAAAAAACCTTGTCATTCGGGGTAAATTTTCTTTATATTAGAATGGTTGAATATTTTCAGGTAAAAATTTGACAGATTATATTTATATAAGTTGCTGCAGAAGACCCTGAAGTTAAGACTGGGGAGTAAG
>JAQCGA010000167.1 GCA_027619145.1 bacterium
TTTTTTTCTGAGCCATGGGGTTCCTCGTTGTTGGGTTCATACCCGGAGCAACTCAGGACGGGCAGGTGAGGGTAGCGGGGGAATTGGTCGTTGGTTTGCGAAAGGTTACAAAAGGCAAAGGTGGATCCTCTTTCGGTACGGACGCGGCGTAGATACCGGCAGGCGGTGCAGAGACCGGCGTCCGGAACGGCGGGTTCGATAGGTGTCAAAAGAGGTATCCGTTAAAAAAGTAGAATCTATTGGGATTTGATTCAGTTTCTTGGGTCATATCACGACCGAATAAGATAAGGCTCGAGTTTTTCAACTTCCGGCTGTACTCCCAGGCCAGGGGTTTGAGGAACGGTGTACCGACCTTCTTGCGGTTGAAGGGATGGAGAGAAGTATTCGTCTGATACGGCGACTTGTGTGGGTTGATATTCAATGATTTTTAGATTGGGTGTTGCTGCGGCAACGTGAAGAGCCGCAGCGGTGTACATGGCAAGACCAGAACCGATGTGAGGGGCCACCGGAATGCCGAATGCATCACACAGTGTAACCACGCGCATGCCTTCTGTGATTCCAAGCCTGCCAATGTCTGGTTGGGCCAGGTCCAGGGCACCGCGGAGCAGGCGGTCTTTGAAGTGATAGCGGGTGCGGTATTCTTCGCCGAGCGCAATGGGGATGTCTACGGCCCCGGGGAGTCGGGCCTGGCTGTCTATGTCTTCTGGATTGATTGGACATTCCATAAAGCCTACCCCCAGGCGCTCAAAATGCCGGGCGAGTTCAATCGCCTCAGAAACACTGTAGGCCCAGTGAGCGTCCACATAAATTTCGATGTGGGTACCGAATGTCTCTCTGAGCGTCTGGATGTGTTCTGCATCTTGTTTTACACCGAATCCCAGGGAAATTTTGAAAGCGGTAAATCCTTTTTCGAGCCACTGTGTAATTTTATCGATTTGCTCTTCAACACTTTTGGCGGGGACACCTGAGACGTAACACGGCAGGCTTTCCTGGTACGCGCCTCCAAGGAGTTGATACACGGGTTGATCCATTGCCTGGCCAACCAGGTCCCACAGTGCGATGTCGCAGACTGAGATCGCATCTACCATGAAGCCTGCATCGTGGCCCCGGTCCCGGGTCTGGTCGTAGAGCCGATCCCGGAGGATGACCCGGTCCAGAGGATCTTCGCCGATGAGGCCCGGTGCCACAAGTTCATCTACCAATTTCCCTACAATGTGCGGGACCAGTGCGGATTGGGTTTCTCCCCAGCCAGAAAGACCTGTATCTGTTGTGATACGGACCATCAGACATTCGGCATTCATCGTGTAGATGGAACGATAATGGGTGTGTTTGACATAACTGCCAATGGTTCCGGCATTCTTCTCTGTGCCGTGTCCTCCCATGTAGGGGTGGCCGGGGATGCGGACAGGGTAACAGGTTATGGAGTCGATTTTCATCCGTTTTCCTGGTTTGAAGGCGTGCAAGTTGTAGCAAGAAGAAGGGGTCCATTCGTGAACACTGTGTCGGAGATCAATTTCAGAGGTCCACTGTGGACGGTGCCTGCACAGAGATCGAAGGCACGGACCTCTGTTTCTGGTAAGGTTCCTGGTACTGGAGGCAACCGTTGGGGCAGGGGTTCTCCGGCGAGTGTGGAGATCAGTGTAAACATTTGATCTCTGTTTTGCAACTGTTCTATCTGGAGGGTGCCGATTCGGGTTTGTGAAAGGGTTGGGTTTTGGAGAGGGGTAGCGTAGAGCAGGGTGTTGAGACAGCGCAATGCGTGGAAGGCCGGACGAGGGTTGCACCGTGTGTCCAGGAGGCCGTGGCTCACGTCCATGGTGCGGTCCAGGTCAAGAAGGGGTTCTATGAAAAGCCGAGAATTGGGCAGGCCCGCCAGATTGAAGAGGGCGCGGGCGGCAAAAGTTGCGTTCTGGCCGTCATCGATCGAAGCCAGGTCCAGGGCCAGGTTTATGGTTCCAATCCGGTTGAGGTTTGACAAGCCGGATAGTTGCTGCACTACCGCAGAGGGATCTGTTGTGGAGAGGCGGCACAGGATACTGTCCAGGGTAAGGTCAGCCTCTTCGAGGAGACCGTTGAGTTCTGGGAGTTCCTCGGGCCTGTAGCCGATGCGTGTACGGGGGTGCTGTTTCACCGGGTGGGTGCCTTCACCTGGGATTACGGGGCAGACCGAAAATGCAGAAAGAGAACGGCAGGCAGACAGGGTTTGCAGGATTTCTTCTGTGGGCCAGGGGGAACCAGGGAGCTGGATTTCCCATTCATCTACCAGGGATCGGTGTTGTTCAATGAGTGCCGGGAAGTCAGGCCGGCCGGACCATGGGTGTATGGCGGTGATGGATACACCTTCGTCTTTCAGGACGGAGAGGCGTTGCTGTTGAACGGGGTCGAGCAGATCGGTCCAGGGGGCGCGCACGGTGGTTACCCCTAATTCGAGAGCAGACAGGAGAGGATAATCGTTGCGTACGGGCTGGCGAATGATGGAGGGATAGGCGATTGGAATTTCGGTTGCAGGTGCCAGGGGATGTAACAAGCTGAGCCCGAGAGGCGAATGGGGCAGGCTTGCAGAGGTGCGGGTGACCAGGCATTCCGTATCTGCGTTGGACAGGTTCTGGGCACCGGCGGTGCGAATGAAGTGTACGTCTGTGCGGTCGGGGAGAACTCTGCAGAGGTGGAAGCCCAGTTTGGGTGTATCGTCCCGTCCCTGTTCTGGCGGAGGTGCGGCGGCGAAGAGGTGGGAGAAGCCTGGGCGCGTGAAAGAGGTAGAAGGAAGGTGGTAGAGACGGGTGCGGCCTATCCGATTGAAGAACGCAAAGTGTACGTGGGCGGCGCTCATATATTCTACGGAATGGCGGCGAACCAGGTCCAGCAGCCAGCTTCGGGCAGGTTGACCTATGTTGTCGTAGTGGCCCAGGTGGGCCTCAAGTTCATCGTGGAGGAAAGGGGGAAGGTGCAAGAAGAGGAAGAGGCGGGTTCCTGCGTGTGCTGCCAGATCTTGCTCCAGCCAGGTCTCCTGCGCTCTGGTTTCGGGCAGGTCCAGGTTGAGGATCTGGGAGTTGATGATGATAAAGTGGCAATCGTTTTGGTTAAAAGAGTACCAGGATGGGCCATAGAGGTTGTGGTAAAAGGAGAGAGATTCCGGGGTAACCGGGTGGGTGGGCATGGTGGGGTCTGGTTTGTCGCCTACGTCGTGGTTGCCGGCCACATGGTGGGCCTGAACATCACAGCGCTGCATCTGCTGTTGGGCTTCGTTCAGGGCCTGTTGAAACAGAGCGGTTTCCGGGTATTCCTGGACGAGGTCTCCCAGGTGTACAATGAAATCTGTGTGAAGCGCCGCCGCCAGGTTCAGGGCAACTTCGGCTCGGGCGGTCTGCTTGCGGCGAGATTCGAATTCAAGTGGATGATTGCCGGGGTCCAGCATGTAGTGCGTATCGGCGAGGACCACGAATTCGAATTGCGCGGGAGGGAGAAAGGAACGATTGAACATAGGGAGGAAGAAAAGAAAAAGGTGAGAAGGCAGGAGAAAAAATAAATGGCAATCGGCAAAATATAAATTGCCGATTGCCATTTGTCGGTTCATCGAGAGTCTTTTTTATGAACTCTTTATTGTTCTGTTTTTTCTTCGATTTTGTGCCGGGCTTCCCGTCCTTTGTCTGGCGTAGGGTCTTTTACAAGGCCGTAGACTTGACGTCCTTCGTGGTTTTCGGGAAGGTACTCGGTAATGGGAAGGCCTTCGGAGGTGACAAAGAGAAGGCAGTGGCAGTATTTGTAGCGTTTCATTTCGTCACAGGCACATATCCACTCGCGACTGCGTTCCAGTTCAGCCTTTTTGTCGGGATAGAAATTACAAGGACACAGGGGGCGGCCAAACTGGTCTACGTGGGAGGCAAGGCCAGTGACAACGGCTTCTGTAACGCCTTTGTCTGGATGCCCGGTGGTGCCGGTTTTTTCGCAGTATTTTTCAAAGTAGGTCCACATGCGTTTCAAACTTTTTTCAGAAGGATCGTCAGCCATTTTGCGTCCTTGTCTCCTTGATTTTCTCAATAGAATTGAATGGTTGTCTTCATAGCATATGCAAGATGGGACAATTGTCAACCCGTCGGTGTTCGTGTCTACTTTAAATATACGGCTGCTGCGGCATCCAGGCACTCTTCAATGGTGCCTTCAGAAAAATCCGGGTACGGGCCATACAGTTTCTTGTCGGGTTTGTAAATGAGGAATTTCCACTTGTTGGGGCCCAGGTATTCCAGCCGGGCAAGGCGGCCTATGCCGCGGACACTTCCCATTTTAAAAACGCGCCCTACCAGCCCGCCTTTTTCTTCTTTTACGACTTCCAGAAAGAGGTGGTTGCCCTTGAAATGCCCACGAACTTCTGTTACATCGCGCCTGCCTTCGTAATTGTTTTTAGCGTGGGTTTTCAGGCGCTTCATTGCGCCTTCCTGGACATTGGGAGGGGGTATCAGCATATATGGCTCCGGGGCGTGATCAAAATTGGCCGACCCATTTCATGGGTGCTGTGCCTGCGGCAGATGGCACGCTTAAACATAAGGCGAGGTGTAAAGAAATACAATTGAATTTTGCGGCCACCCCCGCGTGGGAGGAGATTTGAAGTTGCTTATTGTCCGTAAGATTTAACAAAAAGTACGAAGTCAGAAAATGCGATGTGTCCATCCAGGTCCAGGTCGAATCTGGTATGGTACCCGGGGTCTCCCGAAGAGGTGCCGAACGCGCTGGCGAAGATGAGAAAGTCCGTGAAATTGACCTGTCCGTCGTCGTTGAAATCGGCGGATGTTGTTACAGAGGCGGCAACGACGGTGCCCGAAAGTGCAATGCGGACGGTTGGGGTGGTTGTGTCATTGCTGGATATGAGGAGGGTTCCTGCTACTTCTCCTGCGCTGGAGGGAGTAAATGTAAGCGTGACGACGGTGCTGTCTCCTGACGCAACGGAGAATGTATTGGGCGAAGCTGTGAATCCGCTGGTGTTCGATGAGAGACCCGAAACGCTGAGGGTTTCACTGCCGGTATTGTGTACGATGAAGGTTGCTGTACCACTATTGCCCACGGTGATTTCGCCGAAATGCAGGCTTTCTGCGCTGACGCGGATGCGGGGTTGGGGTGCCAGGATGCTGATTGGGGAGAACGTGTCGAGGTGTGGCAAGGATTGACCGGCCGGTCCGCCGAAGACCACCAGATCGTACTGGCCGGTCGGTGCTGCGGAAAAGTCCAGAGTTTGTGCAAACCGGCCCCCGGAGACGTCCGTAAAAAAGCGGATCGGGTCTCCGGAATCCAGCGGATCAAACCGGAAAAGCACCTGGGTATTGGCCGGGTTGGTGAGCGTGCCGGAAATGTGTACGGTTTGGCCAGAAAAATATGAGGCAGGAATGGGCGTGTCCAGAACAAGGCCGTCCAGGGCATCTACCGGTATGAAAACGGGTTCATTACCAGAGGATGTAACCACGAAAGGAGAGTAGTTGCCCAGGTGCGGAAGGCTGCCACCTGAAGGTCCTCCGAAGAAGTCGAGGGTATAGGTGCCTGCCTGTGCCGGAAAAAAGACAAAGCCTTTCCGGAACGTACCGCCGGATACATCTGTTCCAATACGGATGACCGGGTTGCCATCTTCGGAGGGGAGCCTCATGAGCAACGTTTCGATGGAAGTGTCTGTGACTCGGCCAGAAAGAGAGGCTCCTGTGCCGGCTTTGTGATAGGCCGGCAGGGGCTGGTTCAGGGTGAATCCAGAAAAGAAGTCAACGGGAATGAGGACCTGGCCGCTGCCTGGGGTAACTGTAACCGGGGAAAATCGTCCGAGAAACGGAAGAGACTGATCCTGTATGCCCATATAAAAGGCCAGGGTATAGGTGCCGGCCTGGGAGGGGTCGAAAAGAATGCTGCGCGAGAACCGGCCGCTTTGTACGTCTGCGAAAAAGCGGAGCGTATCCTGTTGACCACCCAGGGGCTCGAACCGGAAGAGGATTCTGTCGATGGATGGATCGCTGACTGTGCCGGAAATTTCGGTGGCGCTTCCAGCGGTGAACAGGCCCTGCAATGGGCCGTCGAAGGTGAGGCGTGGGAAATAGTCGCGGGCCAGGCCAGTTTGGGGGCGAAAGTCTGCGGGAATGGGGATCAGGAAACCCTGGAATTGTCCGGCGGTTTCCGCCTGGAGTGTGACCGTGTTGTTTGTTCCATTGCCCATCAAGCGCAGGTAGGTAGGGGCAAGCGGCTTGACGCGGCCTGTAACCGAGGGGCCATTTACCGAAAAGCCCGTTTCGGCGGGCATCGGGATTGAGCGTGCACCGGTGGTGGGTTCGGTGAGGAATGAAAACGTATAGTTGTAAACAGGCGATGTATTGAGGCCATTACCGGAGAGAAAAAGTCTGGCAGTGTATGTCCGATAGAGGTCCTTGAAATTGCGGCCGGTCTGGGCTTCTACATTGGGAATGCCTGCACGTGGTGTTTTGACGAGAGACGAGGCGATGTTCGTGCCGAATTGTTCGATCAGGCCACGCAAGAAGAGATAGGCCGCGCCCCGGATGCTGTTGTTGAGTCCGGCGTCGCCAATCAGGGAGTTGGCGGCTGGGTTTTGGAGAAAGGGGCCATAGAGCCGGGGTAAATCTCCCGTGATATGGCCACCGACCAGGTCTTCTGTATAGTGTGAAAGGGCTTCGTTCAGCCAGCTATCTTCGCTTTGACCATCGTGCACGAGGACGTGCTGGTTGTAGTTGACGAGGTGCTGGAATTCGTGTGCGAGGAGCGGTTCGTAAAAGTCCAGGCTGTGCGAGAGGCCAATGAACATCATATCGGCCTGGTTGCCGTTTCCGCCCCGGTTTGTTGCGAACAGAGAGCGGGAAGAATAAAATCCTGCGACGCCGCCTACCTGATCCACCAGTGGGGTAAAGAGAAAGATGACTTTCCCGTTGCCATCTACGTCCGATGGATCTCCAAAATTAGAGGTGATTATGGGGTAATTGTTGGTGCTGAAGCGTTCCAGCATGGCCTGGATATCGGCTGTTGTTATGGTAACTTCCGCCCCGGAAAGGTTGTTGTCCAGGTACCCTATGGCCCGGCTGGTGGACGCAACCTGGGTTGCTTCCACGGTGCGGTCCGACGTAACACCGCCGAATTTGCTGAACGTGAAGGAGCGGGTGGCCTGGTCTGGTTGTGCGGCTTTGGATAGAGAGGGTTGCCAGCCGCCTGTTTGCCGTAGCCGCTTTGCCAGTTCGCGTTCTTCTCGGCGTAAGAGGGTCTCGAAACGGTCGCGGTCTGAAACGGCGATGTTTTGGCTGCGGCGAAGCGGGACTGGACGGGCTGCTGTCGGAGCACCTGAAAGGGTATAGGAGAAAGTCCGCGAGGTGTCCGGTTCATCTGTTGCGGTAGAATAGAGGACCAGTTCATATTCTTGTCCTGTGAAGTCCAGCGTGAGCGTGGCAGTGCCCGAAGTAAGGTTTACTGTAATCGGCTCACCAGCGGGTTGCGCGACAGCCACCCCTGTAAAGAGGAGCAAACTCAGTGTGGTCCAGATTCGCCAGAACATAGACAATTCCTTACGGTTAATAATCAAGTTTCTGAGATCGTGGGTACCCTGTTGGACTGTTGGGGAAATATATTGGACAAGCGAAGGTCGATGCGGTTATCTGTATTAAGATCAATTTCTTATAACTTAAAAGGCCACCAGCACTCGGCTCTGCCAAGCGTCGCTGATGGCCATATGGCATCTTGGAGGTTTGTCGGGGGGCAAACCCTTCAGATACCTCCGGCAATATAGCGCATCTGGTAGAAAATGTCAAGTTCGATTCTACCCGAAACGCTTGCAGCAGTGATCTGTGTACCGGTCGGGTTTCTTTACGAAGGCGTATGTTGCAGGCGTTCACCGGTGAGGCGTGCCAGGCGGATTCTGTCCAGGCGGAAGACCCGGT
>JAQCGA010000168.1 GCA_027619145.1 bacterium
TATTACGGCCACGCATTCATCAATCACAAAGACCTTCCTTTTGCCGTACTTTGTCTCTGGAGCACTTATCTTATCGCCAGAGACATCGCTTCTCTCCCTCGCCTCCCCAAAAGCCTGATCTGGAAAACAGGCCTGATTACAGGCCTGGCCATGGGCATTCGGGTAGGAGGAGGAATCCTGCTTGGGTACCTGGGCATTTTTTTTGCCCTGAAGTCTTACCAGCTTCTAAAAACACAGCCCAACTGGAAACAGACTACGGCCCCTGTGTTGCGCTCGGTGCTTCTGCAAACCGCCCGCAAGATCTTCCAGTTTTCCTCGGGCTGGCCCAGTCCTATCAGAAACAGGGCCGAACATCTGACGCAATCCGAGAATATCGCCGAGCACTTGAACTGGATCCAGACAACACCATTGCCCAGGATGCCCTAAAAACGCTTTCTCCAAAAAATTAATCCAGAAACCCGGGCTTCCTGTCTCAATGGGTATTCCATATGCCAGACAATCGAAAAATACACCTCGCATTAACCACTCTCCTGCTGCTCGCTGCGGCCCTGCGTTTTTACGGGCTGGACTGGGGCACGGACCGGACGACCGGGGAATTTCATCGGTTTCATCCAGACGAAGTCACCGTGATACGCAACACCCGCTGGGTAGGTGTAAACCTGTCTCGTATTGAAGCACCGTATGGGAAAGCGCCCATGTACCTGCTCTGGGCCGCTGGAAAAACCGCCTCTCTCCTGGGTGTTGCAGATCCCTTTCTCGAAACCGACAACCGCTCGGTGCGCAGGCTCTACCTGATCGGACGTGGCATCTCGGCGGCCCTGGGCACGCTTACGGTTGCCCTCGTCTTCTTCATCGGCCGTCACCTTGCAGGGCCGGCAACCGGGCTCCTCGCCGCCGCCTTGCTGGCTGCCTGTCCCGGCCACATCCAGCAGTGCCACTACTATACCGTGGATGGTTCTCTCGCATTCTGGGTCACCCTCTCGCTTTGGTTCATGCTCCATATGCCCTCGGCCCGCACAAGCCTTTATATCGCTTGCGGCATCGCCTGCGGTCTGGCAACCGGCACACGCCTGGCTGGCGTCTGGCTGGGCGTACCTTTTCTCGTCGCACAGTGCTGGTCGGGCAACACAGTCACCACCTGGCGCATCCAGTGGCGCTCTCTTCTACATCCACACGTTGCCCTGTACATTGCCTCTGCAGGCCTTGTCTCCCTGGCCTGCGAACCCTTCCTCCTTCTTGATCCCACAAGCTTTTTTTCCGCCGACAAAGTCCTCCAATTGATGGGCAGCGTGCGCATCGTCACTGGTGAACACATCACCATCTGGACCCTGTACGATTTCTCCACCACACCTTATCTTTTTCACCTCACCCACCTTCTTTATTATGCCATGGGCGGTCCGTTCCAGTTGGCGGGCCTCGCCGGTCTACTCCTGGCCTTCTGGCATCGAGAAAGAGCAACCTGGGTACTTCTTGCGTGGTTCCTCGCCTACTTTCTCGTCGTGGGCAATCTACATTCCAAACCCATCCGCTACATCGTGCCCTTACTCCCCATCTTAGCTGTTCTGGGCGCCAGGGCCATTGTCGCTGCCGGAGCATGGCTACAACCCCACAGCCGCATTCCGGTCCGTGCACTCCTGGCACTTCTGATATGTCTCCCTACCTTCGCATACGGATTCGCCATCGAACGCATCTATCAAAAAGAAGATGCCCGCATCGTAGCCAAACGCTGGATTCAGACAAATATCCCGCCGGGAAAAACCGTATTGGTCGAGCGTGGAGGTTTTCCCACTTCCTGGATGGTTCCACAAGACCACTATCGCACTCGAACAGACGATGCCATCTTCTTCATCAATGTAGAAAACTGTGTACCTTATGCGGCCCAGGTCGAATTCATTCAGGCAAAGCTCAGTGGTACAGACTGGATCGCGCTGATCGCAGAAAACCGGATGCAACAATACCTCGCTGTTCCCCAGCGATATCCTATCGGATATCAATACTATCGCCGGTTGGCAGACGAAACCCTGGGTTTCGAACAGGTTGCCGTATTCCAGGTCACTCCGGGAATTGGTCCCTGGACATGGCAACAGGAAAATGTAGAACCCACAATCACCGCGTTCGACCACCCCCGGGTTCTAATGTACCGCCACACAGATGCAAATGTAGACGCCCTGCTTTCTACCTGGCTCAACGAGGTAAGAAACAACCCGCATCTGCCCGATCCTCACCTGCGCAAAGGCGTAGAAGCCTACCACCAGCAAAACTGGGACGCTGCAGAAAAAGCGTTCCTTCATACCACGCAACTTCGACCCAACTTCACACTGGGCCACCTTCTCCTGCGCGAGGTCTATCTCCGCCAGAACCGCATGGACGACGCAAAGCACATCTGGAAACAGGCTCAGGCACCGTACGGCCGGGGGGTCCCTGTAGAAACCCGGATGGGCATGTCTCATGTAGGTCTGAAGGCTGAAGCCGTCACGTATCTGGAACACGCACTGGCCGTTGCTCGAAGTCGCAATGCAGAAGATACCACCCGCATTGCCGAATCGGCCGCCCGCACCCGCTTCGACCTGGGCCTCCGGGCGCACGAACAAAGTCTGTTTGAAGAAGCAGCAACCCAGTACCGCAGTGCCATCCGACTGGACCCAGATCGTCCAACACCGTATGTGAATCTGGGAATCGTGCTCCTCGCCCTGAAACGCCCCGGAGAAGCAGCTCTAGCTCTCGAACAAGCCGTTCACCTGGATCCCGCACAAGCCGAAACCTGGCAACGATTAGGCGAAGCGTGCAAACAGACTGGAGACCTGAACAGCGCACAGGAGGCGCTCCTGAATGCACTGGCAATAAATCCGAAAAATACGCAATATCAAACTGCGTATGTGAACCTGGGCGCGGAGTTTCATCGCACAGGCCAATTGGACCAGGCACAAAAAATCTACAACGAAGTACTCGAAATAGCACCCAACATGGAAGCCGTCTGGTTAAATCTGGGTATTCTGTATTACAATGAGAAAAGATTTCACGAAGCCCTTCAGTCGTTTCAGCGCGCAACAGAACTCGCACCGGAAGACTGGCAGGCGCACCTGGGCCTGGCCCATTCGTACCGCATGCTAGGTCACCAAGAGAAAGCAATTGCTACTTATAAACGGGTACTCAAACTCAACCCCGATAACCCCAATGCCCGAACCAGTCTGAGTGAATTAACTGAAACCAGAAGCCAGAAATAGAATGCACGGCTCTTCCCACAGATTGAACAAAATGCCACACAGAACAGGAACCTTCCGTATTCGGCACACGAAGCACGAAGAAAACCTTGACAACCGTTTTTGAAACCCATATTGTACGTGGACATTTTAGAGAAAAGCATCAAGCTTCTGCTGGAGGAGGTATCTTGGCTGGAGAAACCATACTGGTTGTAGAAGACAATGCGCTGAACATGGAACTCATTACAGACATCCTCGAATCTCATGGATACCATGTCGCACAAACTACGACTGGAGCCAAAGCACTTCAATTCATGGAAACCAATCGGCCCCATCTGATCCTAATGGACGTCCAACTTCCTGGCCTGGACGGCCTTACCGTAACCGGAGCCATCAAAGACAACCCGGAAACCCGTAATATTCCTATTATTGCACTTACCGCCCATGCGATGCGTGGAGACGAAGAAAAAGCCCGCGAAGCCGGTTGTGATGACTATATTTCTAAACCGATTGATACACGAAAACTACCGGTGATCATCCGGTCTTATCTGGACCGCGAAACGCCTTCAAACTGAAAGTTGGAGCATGCCGACCTCCACCGTACTGGTTGTTGACGACAATCCGCAAAATGTTGAGTTGCTGGAAGCCTATCTTATACCCGAGAAGTACAACGTTATCACCGCCTTCGACGGTGTAGAGGCCCTGGAAAAAGTAGCCGAATCGGCTCCGGACATCATATTGTTGGACGTTATGATGCCACGTATGAACGGCTATGAAGTTTGCCAGGCCCTCAAAAGCGATGAAAAAACCCGTTTTATCCCCATCGTCATGATCACCGCCTTAAAAGAACTGGAAGATAAGATCCAGAGCATCGAAGCAGGTGCAGACGATTTCTTAACCAAACCATTTAATAAGCTCGAATTACTTACGCGCATCCGGTCTCTCATTCGAGTCAAACGCCTGCACGATACCCTGGAGCAGAGCTACATCGATCTCAAAGAATTAGAATTGACCAAAGACAATCTTACGCAAATGATCATCCACGACTTAAAGAATCCACTTACCGGCATCAAAGCCAACCTTGAAATTGTAGGCATGGAAGAACTCAAAGAAACGCAGGAATGTCTGGAGGCTGCGCAACGCAGTTGCGACCTGCTCTTCAACATGATCCAGGACCTGCTCGATATCTCCAAAATGGAAGAGGGACAACTGAACCTCAACCTGGAGACGTTTCCACTGAGCGAACTCATCCAGGCTCTTGCCCGCGAATTTGAACACCCTGCAAAAGCCGAAGAAAAAGAGATTGTCCCGGAGGTCCAGAGCGATCTGCCACCCATTTCGGGAGACCGAAACCTGCTGTACAGAACCCTATCCAACCTGCTGATCAACGCCATCAAGCATACCACGCGGAAAGGGACCATTACAGTCCGTGCCTTTCAGGAGAACGACTCTGCACGCGTGGAAGTTGCAGATACAGGACATGGGATTCCAAAAGATTACCGGGAAAAAATCTTTGAAAAATTCGGTCAGGTAGAAAGCCGGCAACGCAGCGGAACCGGCCTGGGCCTCACCTTTTGCAAAATGGCCGTGGAATCCCACGGTGGGAAAATCTGGGTGGAAAGCGTAGAAGGAGAAGGCAGCACGTTTATTTTTGTCATCCCATTCAAAGCAACGGATGCCTGAATTCAATTTTCGAACCCTAAAAAAAGCCCTCCGCAATACGCAGAGGGCTTTTTTACGTTCATTTCTTTTGTTTTACAAACCAATAATCGATTGAAGGTTCAAGCGCCGCTGCCGCTCGACCCCGCCTGTATTGTCTGGCACGTAGGTAAATTCCACATCCATCACAATGGACAGACGCGCCACCGGGCTGAGCCCCAGCCGATAGCCGAACCGCATATCTTGAGAAACCTCAAAAAAACCTGCACTGTCCGGCCCCAGACGCCGGTTTTCATAATAGGCTTCCGCCGCAGTAACTTTGGGGAAAAATTTCAAAAATGCCGGCTTCAGGGCCGCGCGTCCTTCTAATCGGCGGTCGCTGGTTCCTTTGCCGCTCAGATGCTGGTACGAGGCCTCGGCATCTACCAACATACCCAGAGAAAGCCGTACGTCAGTAAAAATACCCTGCATGGAAACATCCGGTATCAACATTTCTCTGGTTTTTACACTATCTGCGATCGAATATACCGTGGCTCGCTGACCTTCGTAAAGCGCATCAAAATGGCCCGGACGAAAATGCCCTCTCACCCACCGATATTCACCCTGCACAGTCAACCCACCCAGGGTTGCCAAAACACCGGGGCCGCTAATGCCGGTTCCACTTTTCGTACTCATCATTGTCCTGGACACGCCCCCGTACATCCGCACACTTGTCAGCGCCTTTTGAACCAACGGATAAGACACATCTACCCCATACATTCCGTACATATCCCGGCTTCGGTTCAGGCGCAATGAATCTGGCAATCCACTCCACTGGTCCGTATCCACAACAACCGTAGCCCCTATCTCCGGGAGGCCAGGTGGCCGCAAAGATACGCGTCCGCCAGCAACCGGCCCCCCACCGTCCAGGTCCAGCAGGCTTCCCAGCATCCCTCGCACCGTTACCCGACCACTACCTACTTCTCGAACCTGTACGTCCAGCCCTATTTTTTTTGTACCTGGAGCGTCCTGCGTGTTTCGATACCGCCGCATGATCATCCCCTGCCCCAGCGTCACATCGTCCAGAGCACCTGCCCGAAAATAAAAAGAATGATCCGGATGATTCGGCTTGCCGTACCGAACATAGTGGATTTTCCGCAAAACACTTTCCAAACCCTTCCTGCGGGTCGAAAAATCCCAACCCATATCCCGAAATCTACCCTCTTCGTCCAAAAACAGCTCCAAGTCCAGCACCGCCTCGAATGCTCCAACTTCGAAACTGGGCCGCATATCCAGGCGTTGCCACTGCACACCCTGCACCGTGACCGTACCCACCAGACCCGACATTGCAAAAGACGAGTTCACTTCATCTCCGCCGGCAGGCCCGGTACAGAGAAAAACAATCACAAAACAAAATATCCACCGCTTGCTCACAAGCCCCCCAGAAAAAAGAGTTCTTCCGTTTGTTCGACTATAAGACAAACTACCCCCACCGGTCAAGCGCTTCGTGCACAATCAATTCGATATCCAGACAGCTGCCCGACCTCTCCAACCACCCATCCGATACCCATTTTTCTTTTCCCCTGTTCCTTTTTATTTTCTTTTTATGCGCATTATTACCGGAACCCTCAAAGGCCGCACAATCCCCTTCAACAACAAAAAATACGGCAACGCCAGGACCACCTCCGGCCGGGTGAAAGAGGCCGTTTTTTCTATGCTGGGAAACGACCTGGCAGATTTTCGGTTCCTGGATTTGTTCGCCTGTTCCGGACAAATTGGTCTGGAAGCCCTCAGTAGAGGCGCACACGCGACTCTCAACGAGTCCAATCCTCGGCGGCACCGCTTCCTCGCAGATCTACTGCCAGCCTGGCATCTGGAGAACATCCAGCTATATTCTCGTCCGGCACTCAAGCTGGTTACCGAACTGGCAGCAGACTGCCAGACGTTTGACATCGTATATCTAGACCCTCCCTACCACGAGACGGTCGCAGACGAATCCATCGCCCTGGCCACACTAAAAAAGGTTGCAGACGCATCCCTGGTAGCCTCCCGAGGCCTGGTCCTTGTCCAGCACGCCCCTACAATTCAGCTTCCACCCGTGTACAGCAGCCATACGAAAATCCGAACAAAAGAATATGGAGATACCCACCTCACAGTGTACAGAAACGAAGAAGCACCAAACGTACACGCAGGCCTTGACAAACCGCCTCAAAACAGATAACATAAAAATAGCCCACATCTTCTTTTGCGGTCCACAGCAAAAAATAAAATGAAAGGAGCACATCCGGATGGACCCTCTCAGTTCAGCCGTTGAATTTCGCCCTCGTGCCCGCAGCCTGGTCATGGGAGGCGTACCCTGGCTACCTCGCATTACAGACAAGGCTCGGGCCAAACTGCGTGGTAATATTGGGGACTATATTTATCCGTGAGGAGCCGACCAAAAGTTCCTGGAGGAACTAGGCATCTCGGCAGAAGAATTCACGGAAATCGTCGCTTCCTGCGAAGTAGATACACAGGTTGTAGAGCGAATCAAGCCCATTTACGAAAAAGCGCAGAAAAAAAAGAAATAAGAAGAAGCCGCCACCGATCACGTGGCGGCTTCTTTCCATACAGATATTCCTTGCGGAAGAGAAATCCGCGAAGCAGGGGTCATCTATCAACGTTTAAACATCGTTTGCGAAAAGAGCCTGCATGACAACTTCTGCCCGCATGGATATTCGAAACCTCACCGCACTGGCCGCTGCTGCTGCACTGGCCATTTTCCTGGGCTATTTGAAACTCTACAGGATGCCCCAGGGTGGCTCCATCACATTAGAAGCAGTTCCCATCCTCTTTGTCGCACTCTGGCGTGGCCCCCGTACGGGCATCCTGGCGGGTTTGTTTACCGGCGTACTCAAGCTCATGCTGGACCCGTTCATCGTTCATCCTGTACAGGTCCTGCTGGATTATCCACTCCCTTTCTTTTGCCTGGGCCTGGTGGCATATCTACCGCGGTTCCCCCGATTAGGCATCCTCCTGGCCAGCACCGCACGCTGGGCTTCGCACGTC
>JAQCGA010000169.1 GCA_027619145.1 bacterium
AAAGAAAATGTATCCTCTTCCAGAAAAATGTCAATTGCAAAACCTTGTATAGAAAAAATAAAAAAGCCTCCACAATTGCGGAGGCTTTTTTATTTCGCACTCACTGAATGGAGGCGAACAACAAAAATCTTATTTCTTTTTCGCTTTTTTGGCAGGCTTCTTTGCAGCCTTCTTAGCAACCTTCTTAGCAGGCTTCTTTGCAGCCTTCTTAGCGACCTTCTTAGCAACCTTCTTAGCAACCTTCTTAGCAGGCTTCTTTGCAACTTTCTTAGCAGCCTTCTTTACAACCTTCTTGGCGGCAGCCTTCTTTACAGCCTTCTTGGCGGCAACCTTCTTTACGGCCTTCTTGGCGGCAGCCTTCTTTACAGCCTTCTTTGCCATCGTGTTCACCTCCTTCTACTGGAATTCGAGGACGCTTCCCTCTTCTGGTTTACTTACCCTAATGACGAATGAGCTAGATTAATAATGATTACTTAGCCAGAATATAAGAACGTTGTAGGCAAAGAATCAAGACCAAACTTTAATTTTTTACATTTTTTTATTCACGCATCTGGCGGCAGGACAAGCAAATCGACGCCAAGAACGATGTCCATATCGTAAATGCAAACAACAAAAACGGGCGAACCGTTGCCAGTTGCCCGCCTAATTTTAGACCTAAATCAGATTTTGTTTATATAGCAAACATACCATCCGCTTCCCATTACGGCAAAAGGTCAAGCACCCGATCCACCTCTTCTTCCGTATTATAAAAATGTGGAGACAACCGAACCCCACCACCACGCAATGCCCCCAGCACACCCGCGCCGGACAATTTCTCGAAAATCATTTCAGAAGAAAAACTCGAATGTCGAAAAACAACAATACCCGACTTTTCTCCGGGTTTTCGCGAACCGATTACTTCATACCCTTTCTCTTGAAGCCCGGCACACAACTGATCCGTCAACATCAATATCCGGTCTTCAATATTCTGAATACCTACCGCGTGAATCAATTCCAGGCAGGCCTTGATCCCATAAATGCCAGCGGTATTCAACGTTCCGCATTCAAACCGCTGTGCATCGGCCAGAGGCGTAACATCGTACGACAGAAAATCTCGGGGCTCTATTACATTTGCCCAGCCCAGATTAACAACCCGAAGATGCTTCATTGCCCGCCGGGAGCAATAAAAGATCCCCGCACCCTCGGGACCTAGCATCCACTTGTGCGCATCGGCAGAAGCAAAATCGATCCCGGCTTCGGCTACGTTTAACCCCAGCGCACCCAGGCTCTGGATGGCATCTACAAAAAAGAGTACGTTGTGGTCTTTGCAAAATGCGCCAATGGCGTTCAAATCGTGACGAAATCCGGTGGCAAACTCCACCGAACTGATGGACAACACCCGGGTTCGCTCATCCACCGCACCCAGCAGGGCCTCCAACGGGATGCGTCCGCCCACTTCCGGTACACGCCGAATCTCCACGCCCCGGGAGTCCAGGTTCATCCACGGGTACACATTTGCAGGAAACCCTCGATCGGGAATCACCACATTATCCCCGGTGCGCCAGCGTAGCCCGTTGGCTACCAACAAAATCCCTTCTGTCGTATTTTTTAAAAAAGCGATTTCTGAAGCCCGCGCCCCAATCAACCGAGCCACCAGTTTCCGGGTGCGCACGACCACCTCATCCCAGGCCGATGACTCCGACATTCCGTTATGAACCACATTTCTCAACAGGCCGTTCATTGACCGATACACCTGTTGAGAAATAGGTGCAACCCCGGCATGGTTCATATAAATCCACTTGCGGGTAACCGGAAAATTTGCCCGGGCCTTTTCTACGTCAATCGACATGTTCCATCCTCGCAGCTTCGCAAGCCTGGGTTATATCCGAAAAACCGCTCGAGCGACTTCTCGACGGAGGCTTTCAGCCAAAGCCTACTCCAGTCTATAGTTCGGCGCTTCTTTTGTAATCGCAATATCGTGCGCATGGCTTTCACGTACACCCGCTGCCGTAATCTTCACAAAACGTCCGTTTTCGCGAAGTTCTTCGATGGTACGGGTACCGCAGTATCCCATGCCGGCCCGTAACCCTCCCACCAGTTGATAGATAAAACCAGAAATGGATCCCTTGTACGGCACCTGTCCTTCTATACCTTCCGGAACAAGTTTGTTTGCATCCACATCGCTCTGGAAATAGCGGTCCTTGCTACCTCGCTGCATGGCACCCAGAGAACCCATGCCTCGATACACCTTGAACGTCCGCCCCTGATAGATCACCGTCTCACCAGGGCTTTCATCCGTCCCTGCAAAAAGAAATCCGATCATTACGGAACTCGCACCTGCAGCAATTGCTTTGGTGATATCGCCAGACTGCGTAATCCCACCATCCGCAATCGCCGGAATCCCTGCTTTGTCTGCAGCCTCCACACAATCCATAATCGCCGTAACCTGTGGAACGCCCGCCCCGGCAATCACCCGGGTGGTACAAATCGCAGACGGGCCCATGCCTACCTTAACCGCATCGGCTCCTGCCAGGATCAGGTCGTGAGCCGCTTCTGCGGTGGCAATATTGCCGGCAATTACATCCGTATCCGGGTATGTATCCTTGAACCACTCAACCGCGTCCAGAACACCCCGCGAATGGCCGTGCGCCGTATCAATAACCACAACATCCACACCTCGTTCTACCAGCGCGGCAACGCGCTCCCGAGAATCCTCACCAACACCTGCGGCCGCCCCCACCCGCAACCGGCCCAGTTCGTCTTTGCAGGCATTCGGGTATTGTGTCTTTTTTTCTATATCTTTTACTGTAATCAAACCCTTCAAAACATTCTGTTCATCCACAACCGGAAGCTTTTCAATTCTGTGTTCCTGAAGAATCTCCTGGGCTTCTTCCAGCGAAATACCCAACCGGGCCGTCACAAGTTCTTTGTGCGTCATTACCTCTTCAACTTTGCGGTTCACATTTTTTTCAAACCTCAGGTCTCGGTTGGTAAGAATCCCCACCAGCCGGTTGCGGCCATCCACGATTGGCACACCAGATATCCGATACTTCTGCATCAGGGCCAGTGCTTCATAAATATAATTATTCGGTTTCAAGGTAAGCGGATCTACAATCATCCCACTTTCGGACCGCTTCACCTTTTCCACTTCTTCGGCTTGCTCCTCAATGGACAGGTTCTTGTGAATAATCCCTATGCCGCCTTCCTGCGCCATAGCAACAGCCAGCCTGGCCTCGGTTACGGTATCCATGGCGGCACTAATCAAGGGGATGTGCAACCGAATCCGATTGGTCAGCCGCGTACCCAGGTCCACTTCCCTGGGCAAGACCTCAGACTTCCTTGGCACCAGCAACACATCGTTATATGTCAATCCTTCTTTCATAACCTTCTCTGTGGACTTATCCATGCCAGTGTCCCCCGTTTGAAAATTCTCCCTTGGAGAAAGATGATTGTTGTTTTCAGATACAGAAAACCCCTTGACGCAGATGCATCAAGGGGTTGGCACAGTCGAGGTCCCGGAGGTCGCACACGCTTCTCCCGGAAGCGGCGGTAACTGCCTCCAGCAACAAGAGACAGGATCACAAGAGAAAACCAACGTGACCATTCAGGCCTCATCAAATACAAATCTATGCTGGTAAACGTAAGAAACTGCGTATAGAATAGGGAAATATATCCAACGGGTTTCCATAAGTCAACCAGGATTTTACAAAAATATATGCCACGCCCGAATTCAAGAAGTCCTCAAAGCTGCCTTGAACACAAATCCATCACAGACACCATTGGGTCCTAAAAATCGTCAAAGTCTTTGTGTGCAAGAATCCTGTTGACACACCCTTCTCCACGCCTTATACTTTTTTTATACCGTAGCATGGCAAGAATAGGAGCACGCCTAAATGGGGGTCTGACAACACCATGCAAATTGCCTATCTCATTCTTTTTGCCCTCTCCTTAGTCGTCCCCATCCTGCTGGCCTGGCTCAAAGGGGACCAGATCCTCAATTATATAGCGGCTCGCAGGCAACAGCGGCAAAGAAGACGGCGGCAAAAATCTACCCGGGCGCTACCGGTGAGAGAACATGCCCTCCAGACTCTTCTGGACGCCGAAGACATACGCGACCGAATTGATGCTCAAATAGGCGACACACTTGAAGCCTTCCAGAAACTTTCCCATAGTACAATGCTTTCCCGGGACACGACACCCACTATCGATCACATGGAAAAACATCTATTGAGTCGAGAATCACACTTCAATGCATACCTGGACGTTGCCTGGCTCCAGAGCGAAGCCATCGTAGTTCTCACACAGGAAGTAGAACTGCTCCGAGAGGTTGCCGGTGTTTCGTTGACACACCTGGAAGAAATAGAGCCCGCCACACCACCTTCGCCCAGCTCGGCAACCCAGCGACTCTTTCAAAATCTGAACAGTGCAACAAAAAAACGTGCTGCCGTAGATCGTCGGCTCCACACCCTTGGAGCAACCACACCAGAACCGCCACCATCGCCCAGTACCCGTTTTGATGCCACAGTTGAGTAACGCCAAAAACTGACCTGTATCATGGGAAATTGGTTGTTCTTCCTCCTGTTTACCCAGGGGTTTTTCAGTTTCTCACAGGAACCTTTTCTTTCATTCAGACGTTAAAAAATTGCGTGTACATGTGGGACAGATTTTACCTTGACATCCATATTTCTATTCATTAGATTTCAGCTTCAGCATTGCTTATCGCATGATTATTTTGAACTTAAATCAATATTTTTTCGTAAGCTAAGAATCACCTCCGAACCTGTTCCAAGCGGCAGTTGCTTGTAAGGAGAAAAAAATGAAACCAACGAGTCTTCTCTATTTTGCCTGCCTCTTGTGTGGGTTGTGGATCTTTGGCAGCGTTTCTCCTGCACAGGGAAAAAAGAAGGATAAAAAAGCCGAAGTTCAAGAAGCCGAGGTTGATTCCGCCCGGCTGTCTGGGAAACACCTCTCCTACGGGGATCGCTATCTGAAACAGGCCCAAAAAGCTCAAACAGATGGAGATATGGAATCTTTCGAAAAAACGATCAAAGACGCCGAAACACAATTGACCAAAGCGTGGAATTACAATCCCACGGACGGGCGCATTGCGTACCGCCTGGGCAAGATCTACAACGCCACAGAAAATTACGAAGAAGCGATTTCCTGGTTCACGCAAGCCATCGACCTGGCTCCAGATAGCAAAGATACACCCAATGCCTATCACTACCTCAGCCAGATCTACGTCCTCCAGGAAAACCGCACGGAAGCGATTCAAATCTACAAGAACCTTTTGGAAATCTCACCCGAACCAGATAAACAGATCCAGTACCTCCACCACCTTGTCGCATTGTATGTTGAAGAACAAGACTACGAAGCGGCGCTGGAATACGCCCGAAAATGGGGCGAACTGGCCCCGAACGATCCCAACGTCCAAGATACCATTGCCAAACTGGCGCTTAATACGGGTGAAGAAGACGAGGCTCTTGTACAAATGGAGCGGGTGCTTGAAATGACCCCCGGTGATTACGCTACCCTGGCCAGAGTAGCCGACATGTACCGAAAGCGCGGTATGACGCAAAAAGCGTTCACTGCGTATGAAAAACTGTCCAAAGACAGCCCGGATAACTTCCTCTATTTCGACTACCTTCTGTCGCTTGGCAAGAGACTGGGGAAATCCGAAAGTTACCAGACCTCCATTCTACGAAAAATGAACCAGGTCCAGCCCGATAACCTGATGGTCATTGAACAACTTGCCGATGCCACTGGTTCCATCGACATGGTAAACCGGGGCCTTCGGCTGGACCCGCGACATGGAAAACTGCTATATATGAAGGGCGAGTTTTACTATAAGAAGTTTAAACAATCTTCCTCGAAAAAAGACTCCGTTGAGGCCTTGAATTGGTTCAAAAAAGCCCAACAAGACCCCATGTGGGCCGGTAACGCAAAGCGGATGATCGATGAACTCGACCCGCCAATGTCTGAGGAAGAAAAAATGAAATTGAAATTTTTTAACAAAAAAAAGAAAGAAGAGGAGGTGGATATCAAGGGGAAAAAATGAACGCGTAGTCGTTTTTTAAGTACCTTAGTGATTATGCTATGCCGTTGAAGCTTGTTTCGCAACGCAGGAATCCATCAGATGGCATACTGCCTCTGAAGCCTTTCCAACTGGAATGTGACGTGGCCTGAGCACTTTGCGAAAGGTTCCAAAATTGCCACCACAATCCACCGCATCTGGGGGGATGGAGCATGGTTGAGCTGTTTGCAAAAGGTGGGCCCTTTATGTGGCCGTTGTTATTTATGTTGCTCTTTGGTATCGCAGTAAGCTTCGAGCGCCTCTGGTCTTTGACCCGGTCTTCCATCAACACCCGCGAATTCTTCGCTCAGGTGCAGGAAGCGCTAAAGCAACGCGGCCCAGAAGGTGTTGCAGAAGTCTGCGCCAACCATCGTGGCCCAGTGGCCTCGGTGATCCACGCAGGGCTTTTGCGCCTGGACCGTGGCATTGAACACGTAGAAAAAGCGATTGAAGAATCTGGTGCGATCGAAATGGCCTTCCTCGAAAAAGGAATGGTCTGGCTGTCCACGGTGGCAAATATTGCACCGCTGCTCGGTTTCCTTGGTACCGTTAGCGGTATGATTGGCGCTTTCGACGCGATTGCGAAAGCCGGTGATGTGGAACCCAGTATCGTGGCTTCTGGTATCTCTGAGGCTCTGATTACAACGGCAGCCGGTCTGGTGATCGCAATTCCCATTCAGGCCTTCCATAACTTCTTCGTTTCCAAGATCGATAAGATCATTATCGACATGCAAGAAAGCTCTACGCAGTTTGTAGAAGAGCTGATTCAGGCGGGGTACGATACACCGAAAGGGAAGTAGCCATGGCGAACAAAAAATCCCTGCAGAGGCGGAACAAGTCCAATCCAGAAATCCCAACCTCTTCCATGGCCGATATTGCTTTCCTCCTCATTGTCTTTTTCCTGGTAACAACGACAATGAACCAGGACAAAGGGATTGGGATGTGGCTACCGCCGCAAGGAGAAAGCAAGAAGATCCAGAAAAAGAACATTTGCAACATCTGGGTCAACTCAACTGGAGATATCCTCATCAACTTGCAGGAGGAAGTGGCCCTCAGGCAACTCCGCGCAAACATTGGTCAGCGCCTTCGTGAAAACGACAAGCTGATCGTTTCGCTCAAAGCCGATGAGGAAACGCCGTACACGACTTTTATTGATGTACTGGATGAAATTAAGCTTTCGGGCGCAGAGCGAATTTCGCTTGCATCTCCAGAACAATAGGCCTGCCCGAAACAGGAGAACCGCGCATGCCAGAGTTTAGAAAAAAATCCGGCGTACACGGCACAATACCTACAAGTTCGATGGCCGATATTGCCTTCTTGCTCCTTGTTTTTTTTATGGTGACAACGGTATTCGTGCGCTACAGAGTAACAGGCGTTGTATTGCCTAGAGCAGAAAAAATTGAAGAGATTAAAACCCGTCGGCATATCTCCTACCTGTGGGTATCGGCCGACCGCAAAGTGTATATTGATGACAAGCTAGCCCAGGTTGGCCAGGTAGCCCCTATTTTTTATGAGCGCCGTGTGCAGAACCCTCGCCTGATCGTTTCACTCAAATGCGACCGACGGGCACCCTACGGGTTGGTTTCCAGAGTTCTGGAAGAGTTGCGCAAAGCGGATGCGCTCAGGATCAATTTCGCAACCGACAAAGAGGGGTAATTGACCTATGGCTTACATCAAGGGGAAAAATATTGTCCGGGATAAAAACCCGGAAGCAGACCTGAAAAGACAGTACCCCAAAGTCTTTTGGGTGTGCACGGCCATATCGGTGGCGATCCATACCATTGTTGCGGTAATTTACCCCACATTTGAGATCAAAGCCGGGATGGGCAAAA
>JAQCGA010000170.1 GCA_027619145.1 bacterium
GGGAAAGCCACGAAGCGTGGGAAATGGTATGGCGCAGGCATCCGGAACCCAGCCGTATTTTTTTTCAGGGATTGATCCAGTTAGCAGCGGCCTACCATCAGTTGCGGCGAGGCATTTTTCATGGCGTGGTGAAGCATTTGAATAATTCGGGCCTAAAGCTGGAGCCGTTTCCAGACCCATTTCTGGGGGTAAGCGTAGAAGCATTACGGGCTGTAATCCGGGCAGGGAAAGAGGAGGCAGATCGCCTGGGGGAGGACGGGTTAGACCGGTTCAATCCGAGGTTTGTGGGGCAAGTGTGCTTCAAGCGCCCGCCGGGATGAAGCGTAGGTTGTGATACCCGATATCAGGTTTCTGTAAATGGGCGAGTGCCGCGAACCATGAGGCCACGCTCGTTTTCTTTTTTGGCCTGTGCGGTTTGTTTTTCAGATTCGGTGCGGTTGGCCGTTGTGGTCCCGCGTACGGTCACAAAATCATCTGCACGGCGGTAGCGGTTGATAAAAACGGGCCTGGGTTTGCTGGCGTGGTTTTCTCGGGAACCGTGAATGGTTTTGACGTGAAAGAAGATGGTATCTCCTGCTTTGCCTTCTATGGGTAAGGCGCGGTCCCAGGGCCATTCTCCGTCGTCCAGTCCCAGGTGCGAGAAAGTGTCCACGTGGGTGAGCTGTCCCAGTCGGTGGGATCCGGGAACCACGTGTAACGCGCCGTTTTCCAGTGTGGTGTCTACAACGTAAGAAAGCGTTGCTACCGGGCCTTCGAAGCGGTGTTCGAAGTAGGCAGAGTCCTGGTGCAGGTGTTTGGGGTGGCCACCAACGGGTTCTTTATAGAGGCACTGACCGTTGCCAAAGAGCTCAATATTGGGGCCCAGAATGGCTTCTGCAAGGTCCAGGGTGCGTTCGTCCTGGGCGGAGCGGAAGAAGGCGGCACTGGTGTGGTAGTTGGCGGCCAGAACCATGATTTGCTTGTCTCGGACAAATCCTTGTGGGGCCGGAATAAAGAGGGTGCCGTCCGGGGTGCGCCAGCCTTCGGGGATCTTTTCTGCGCGGCTCAGCAAAGAGAGGGCCTGTGCGGCGGCGATCTCAATATCCCGGTGAATGGCTTCGAGATACGGTTTCATCAGGCCGCGGACCACCAGGCAGCCGTGTTCAAGGAATGTTTGGGCTGCGGCTTTGACGTCCATGTTTTCGACGTAGAACTCCAGCGTTTCAATGGGGACGTTATGCGAAACAGACATCTGCGGCCTCCTTATCTTATCTTCGGGTTTCGTTTGGAAAGAGTCTCGATAGGATACGCGGTGGTGGGGTTCTGTCCAGGTGCTCTGAAAGATAAAAAAAAGCCTGCGGAAAATCGCAGGCTTTTTTTTATTCAACAACTGGGTTGCCATCAGGAAACAATGGCATAGAGCTTGACGATAAATTTAAGACTGTCCTTAAAAGAGACAACCTTGATCGGTTTACCGTCTTCGTTTACTACCGGAATATGCCGGTAGCCGTGCAAAGCCATCAGGTGCATCGCGTATCCGATGGAATCGGTCTCTTTCATGGGCGTGGGATTGGCCGTCATGAAATCTTGAACTTTGGAGGTGGCCAGGTCCACGTTTTCCCCCGCAACTTTGTTAAAGAAATCACCTTCTGCCAGGATGCCGGTCAATTCTCCCGTTTTATTGAGTACGAGCAGGCAACCCACATTTTTTTCTGCCATCAAGGAGAGTGCACTGGCAAGCGAGGTTTCTGCTTCGATGACGACGGGTTCGGACAGGTCCAGGGTGGATACCGGATCCATCATCAGGTGTTGGAATTCGGTCTGCGGTTCCAATTTGTCATCTCCGGAGATCCCCGGGATGATTTCGGGCGTGTCGTAGTCGCGCGCTTCGCCCACTTCCTGTTCCACTGCGCCGCCTTCCTGTTCCGGTACGGTCCAGGTATCTCCGGCGTTGTAGAGACTGCGCAGGTCGCCTTCGCCACGCTGTTCCACGGCCTGTTTGCCCTGGGCGAGCACACCTCGCTCGTAGGTGGGGCGTTCCACGCAGCGAAATACACCCAGAGGAACTGGAAACTGCGGGGGCTCCATCCGGCTAAGCAAGTATGCCAGGGCCGGTGGATCCAGCGTTTCGTCGTGTACGAGCAAGTCAGATTCGGAAATCCCGTTGCCCAATTCAACCACTTCCGGTATCAGGCCGTTCAGGCGGATGCCCCGGTTGCGTTCTTTGCCAAAGACAATTGGTTGACCGTGTTCCAGGTGGAAGCTATGGTCTTCTTTGGTTTCGGCTTCGGTGATATGCAACCACGCGCCGTCGTTGAAGATGTTGCAGTTCTGATAGACTTCAACAAACGAAGTTCCTCTGTGCTCGGAGGCTCTGCGCAGGGTTTCTGCAAGGTGTTTTGTATCCCGGTCTACTGTGCGGGCCACAAAGGTTGCTTCTGCGCTGAGGGCCACAGAGATTGGGTTGAAGGACTGCTCGATGGAACCCATGGGCGAAGACTTGGTTTTATGACCGGGCAACGACGTGGGCGAGTATTGACCCTTGGTGAGACCGTAGATCCGGTTGTTGAACAAGATGATATTGAGGTCTACGTTCCGGCGAAGGAGGTGCAACAGGTGGTTGCCACCAATGGAAAGGCCGTCTCCGTCTCCGGTGATGACCCATACGTGCAGGTCCGGGTTGGCAACTTTCAATCCGGTAGCCAGCGTGGGTGCGCGCCCGTGAATTGAGTGAATACCGTAGGTGTTCATGTAATACGGGAAGCGACTGGAACACCCAATGCCAGAAACAAATACAATTTTCTCTTTTGCAACACCAAGGTCCGGCAATACCTTCTGCATCTGAGCCAGAATTGCATAGTCTCCGCAGCCAGGACACCAGCGGACGTCCTGGTCTGAGACAAAGTCTTTCCGGGTCAATGTTGTGGGTTCTGCTACGGCTTCGGCCATGAATCGGTCTCCAGGTTAATATCCAAATCAGGCAGCGGCGGGCATCAGGCTAGCAGCTGGTCGATTTTGCTTGAGATTTCAGAAATTTTGAATGGCTGTCCCTGTACTTTGGGGAACGATACAACCCGGATTGGGAACTTGGCATTGAGCAGCATTGAAAGCTGGCCCATGTTCAATTCTGGAACCAGGATCTTCCGGTAACGCGAAAGCACCGCTTCCAGGTTTTTGGGGAAGGGGTTGAGATAGCGGATGTGTGCGTGCGCCACAGATTCTCCTTTGGCGCGGGACCGGCGCACTGCAGACCGGATGGCACCAAAGGTGCTTCCCCATCCTACAACCAGCAGCTCCCCAGATGGCGGACCGTAGACCTGTTGCAGCGGAATGCGGTTGGCGATCCGCGCAATTTTTTTGGCACGTGTTTTTACCATGTGCTCGTTGTCGTGCGGGTCGTAGGACACGTTTCCAGTGATGTCCTGTTTGGCCAGCCCACCTACACGGTGTTCCAGCCCGGGTGTTCCGGGAATGGCCCAGGGGCGAGCCAGCGTTTCTGCATTGCGCAGATACGGCTGGTAGCCTTCTGGATCTGTTCGATATTCAATTTTGATAGGTGCAATGCTATCGGGATCCGGAATCTTCCAGGGTTCGGAACTGTTGCCCAGGTAGCCATCGGAGAGGAAGAAGACGGGTGTCATGCTTTCTACTGCAATGCGGAAGCATTCAATGGAAATGTTGAAACAGTCGGCTGGTGTGGCCGGGGCAATAATAGGGATCGGGCTTTCGCCGTTGCGCCCAAAGAAGCACTGGAGCAGGTCTGACTGTTCGGTTTTTGTGGGCAGGCCCGTGCTGGGGCCACCGCGTTGGATATTGGCAATGACCATTGGCAATTCTATCACAATGGCCAGGTTAATGGCTTCGCTTTTGAGCGCCACGCCAGGTCCACTGGTTCCGGTTGCAGCCAGCGCACCTCCGAAAGCTGCGCCAATGGTAGAGCCCATTGCCGCAATCTCGTCTTCTGCCTGGAACGTACGCACATTGAAGTTTTTGAGCGCGGCCAATTCTTCCAGAAGCTGGCTGGCCGGCGTAATTGGATAGCTACCGTAGAAGAGCGTTTTTCCAGCTCTGTGGGCTGCAGTCACAAATCCCAATGCAGTAGCCTGGGCACCGGTGATGGCCCGATAGGTGCCCGGTACTGCCGGCGCTTTGGCCACCTTGTATTGAAACTGGAACTGCTCGGTGGTTTCGCCGTAATGGTACCCCGCCTTCAGGGTTGTTACGTTGCCGTTGACCACGTTGGGGCGGCTGGCAAATTTCTTTTCCAGCATACGGATGGTGGGTTCTAACGGCCGGTCAAAAATCCAGTAAGACAGACCCAGACCGAACATGTTTTTCATCATGTCGATCTGCCGGTTGGTAAGGCCTTCCACGTCTGCCACGGCTGCTTTGTGAAGGGTGGTCAATGGAACTTTGCAGACCCGGTAGCATTTCAGTGAATCATCGTCAAGCGGGTTTTCTTTGTAGCCAGCTTTACGCAGGTTGTTGGCCGTGAAGTTGTCTGTGTTGACAATAATAATGCCACCGGCTGGCAGGTCTTCCACGTTGGTCTTGAGCGCGGCCGGGTTCATGGCTACGAGTACCTGCGGCTCATCGCCGGGTGTAAAAATATCTTCGCTGGAAATGCGCACTTGAAAACCGCTTACACCGGGCAGTGTACCGGCAGGAGCACGGATTTCGGCAGGGAAATCTGGCATGGTGCTGATGTCGTTTCCAACAATGGCCGAGGTGTTGGCAAATTCACCACCAACCAACTGGCTGCCGTCGCCTGAGTCTCCGGCGAAACGAATGGCAATGGATTCTACATTCGCCAGGTCTTGCAGGGCGTCTTTGTCTTTTTCTTCGACCGCTGGTTCGGCCATCTGGAAAAACCTCCCGGGGTTTACGTTGCTATGCACTTGGTGCGAAAGGAGTAGAGCAAAACTTTTGCTGTTTACGCTCCGGCACGGGCTGTGGCAAACAGGTCGGGGACAGGCGGCTGGTTGTAGATTTCTTCCGGAAAATAATCACTGATGTATTTCAAGATGGCGTAATACGTCAGTGTGCCTAGAACCTTGCCTTGCTTATTTACTACCGGCATATAGCGATAGCGGGTTTCACCAACAATTCGGGCTGCTTCAACCACGGTTGTACTCGCGTCGATGGTTTTTGGATTTGGAGTCATCAGGTCTTCAATGAAGACGTCCTGATTCTCCGGTTTGGCGGCAACGTGTTTCATGATGTCGCGTTCTGTGAAAATACCTACCAGCTGTCCTCGGTCCATCACCAGAGCACATTTCCGGTGGCTGGCTTTCATTTTTGCCAGCACATCCCCAACCTTTGTGCCTTTTTCAGTTTCTACGTAGTAAGAGAGATCTACGTGCGTAATGGGCGCGTTTTGCAGGCTGTCTTTGAGGCTCATGCACTTCCTCCAGATAAGAGGCGAATTATTAATGTATCACCGATTAATATAAAGCATTTAGAGCAAACTCGCAAGTTGATTATATTGGTGAGATATGTCTGTGTTTTCTTTGATTTATATTTTTGTTTATATGATAGTTATGTGCTATTATTATTAGAATTATTTATATTTTTAAGCAGGTGATCTAACGGGGGTCTTGTTGCGGGTAAACCACCGTGTCGGATCCGGAGAAAGTTTTTGGAGGCCGGAAAGTTTCCTTCTATATTGGGGATTTAGAAGAGGCTGTTTGATGTTTTTCAACGATCCAATTGCGGAGGGCGGGATGCCAAACCCACAGACGAGCATGCCCAATGTTGTGATTCTACATACCCACGATACAGGCAGACACCTGGGCGTGTACGGTAGAGGACCGCATACGCCTAACCTGGACCGGCTTGCCGCCGAAGGGGTGGTGTTTGAAAATGCATTTTGCTCGGCGCCACAGTGCAGCCCCAGCAGGAGCAGTTTGTTTACAGGAATGATGCCACACCGCAATGGGATGATTGGGCTGGCACACCGAGGTTTCCGGTTGAACCCGGATGCGTTGGAGAAGCACCTGGCTGCGGTGCTGACCCGGGCAGGATATGGAACGTACCTGTTTGGAATGCAGCACGAAACCACCCAGCCAGAAGAATTGGGGTACACCCACATTGCTCCGTGTGAGAGCCGGAAATTGCGCCACGTGGTACCCGCCGCCGAGGCATTTTTTCAGGATGCACCGAAAGAGCCTTTTTTGGCTGTCATTGCCACCGCTGAGACGCACCGTGTGTTTACAGAGGGGAAGCCCTGTCGGGGAACGGTTCAGGTACCCCCTTATCTGCCGGAGCATCCGGACGTGCAAAAGGATATTAACAATTTGAATTGTGATGTGGAGGCGGTGGACGATGGGTTTGGCCGGGTATTGGAGGCCATTGATGGGGCGGGGCTGAGGGATCGGACGCTGGTGATTTATACGACGGATCATGGAATTGCGTTTCCGGGGGCAAAGAGTACGCTGTTCGATCCGGGAATTGAAACGACGTTGATTGCGCGGGGGCCGGGCGGATTTGAGGGAGGAAAACGTCTTTCTGGGCTGGTTTCGAATGTGGACCTTTTTCCTACGTTGATGGATTTGCTGGGCCTGGATGGGCACGATTCGGTGGAAGGGAAGAGTTTGCTGCCGCTGGTGCGGGGCGAGGTAGAGGAGATCAACAGCGAAATCTTCGTGGAGCAAACCTACCACGCGGGGTACGATCCTATGCGGGGGGTGCGGACGCAACGGTTTAAGTATACCCGAAATTTTGAGCCCAGAAACTGAACCATTTATCCGAATGTGGATGGAGGGTATTCGAAGGACGTGGTGGCCGCAGAAACAGACCTGTTCGAAAAACCTCGGCCTACAGAGTTTTTATTTGATCTGGAGGCGGACCCTCAGGAGCGGAACAATCTGGTGAATGATCCGGCACAAACATCGGTGTTAGAAGATTTACGCGGACGGCTGCGAGTCTGGATGGAAGCAACTGAAGACCCACTTTTGGAGGGATTTGTACCGCCGCCTCCGGAGGCAACAATTACAAAAGATGATGCAAGAGAACCCAATGATACGTTTTCTGCAGAAGAATGGTTGATGTCGCGCAATGGCTAAATCACACGAACAGGGGGCACCATGCGGATTGGTATTGTTTCTCTCATTCACGAGTCCAACACGTTTATTCATACACCCACAACCCTGGAGATGTTTCGTTCCTCCCAGTTGTTGCTGGGAGAAGAAGTACGCCGAGCGTATGCTGGCGGATTACACGAGACAAGCGGATTTTTCCAGGGACTTGAGGAGGCCGGTATTGAAGCTGTGCCGATGTTTTCTGCCTCTACCCCACCTTCTGGTCGGATTACGCGCGAGACCTGCGATGCTTTGCTGGAGCTGATGTTCGAGGAGGTAGAAAAGGCGGGTGAGGTAGATGGAATGCTGGTTGCACCGCACGGAGCGAATGTGGGAGAAGGAGAAGAGTACCACGATCTGGATGGGTACTGGTTGACGCGGCTGCGTGGGGTTCTGGGGGATGAGAAGCCGATGATCTGCACGATTGACCCGCACACGAATTTGTCGCGACGGATGATTGAGGCGTGTGATGCGACCATTGCGTATCGGAGTAACCCGCACCTGGACCAGAAAAAGGTGGGTTTGGAGGCGACCCGATTGATGGTACGTACATTGGCCGGAGAAGTGCGGCCTACACAGGCTGCGGCTTTTCCTCCGATGGCGATTAATATTGAACGGCAATTGACCACCGCCCCCCCTTGTTTGCCGCTGTACGAACTGGCGAATGAAGGGCTGAAACACCCTGGGGTGTTGGCCAACAGCATTGTACTGGGGTTTCCGTACTCGGATATTCTGGACATGGGTTCTGCTACCATTGTGGTTACGGATAACGATTTGGCCCTGGCGCAGAAGCTTGCAAATGACCTGGCAGAGGCCATGTTCGA
>JAQCGA010000171.1 GCA_027619145.1 bacterium
TTCCGAAGGATATTCGGCCAGGACGACCCGATGGAACCCTTCTCGTTTTTCGGTGGCCATCACGTTTTCAATGAACTGCTTCACGGGGCTGTAAATATTGCCCACAATTGGGGCGCGCCGCAGGAGAGCCTCTCCTTTACCAATAAGCCGCTTGCCGAGTACGTTGCTGGCCAGAATACCGGCCAGCCAAATGACGGCGACGGTGAGGACAATTCCCAGGCCAGGGATGTCTGCCTGGGTTTGGAAAATTTGTTTGAGCAGCGGTTGAGCCAGGCCATCGAGCCATTGAAACACCAGACGTAATACCAGAAAGGTAACAACAACGGGCACCAGGAAAGCGATGCCAGCAAGCATTCTAGTACGAAATCCGCCACGACCTCGTTCTTCTGGTTTTGCTGAAGGTTCTTGTGCATCCTTGTTCACGTGGCCTGTATTTCCTTTGCAGGGTCCGGCGGTGTTGGATGCCGGAAAATACTTTATGTTCAGTGATTTCAAACGGGTAACAACCGGAAGCCTGGACGAAAGTATACCCTCTTTTGTCTCATAACGCAAGGGTGTCAGGGGACGGGAGAGGAGGAGGTAAATTCAAATGTTCGAGCCATCAGGTCTACCTGGCGTACATAAGGTTCTTTGCGTTTGTTGGGCGAGAATACTCCCACATCGACCCAGAAGAAGCGGTCCAGATCTACGTCTACAAAGGCATAGCTTTTGAAGGGGCCGCCATTCCAGTTCTTTTCGTTCTCCCACAGTCCCTGGAGTTCTACCGCCAGTTTGCCTGCAAACGGGGTTTGTGAAGTTTCAACTTGTCCGGCAGCAATACGGTCTCCATCGAAGAAGCGCCGTGTAATTTCGTCTCGTTTGTTGATGCACCAGTCATAGGTCAGCCGGTCCGGCGGAATGCCGTCTTCCCAATAAACAAATAACCAGCGGTTGGGTTCTTCTTTGGTGAGGATCACAAAACTGCTGTCAGGGGCTGTTTCCAGAATTCGGTAACCGAAGGCAACGCGTACTGTCCAACCGTATTTTTGCGATAGTTCTTCGGTAAGTTCTTTCCGTTCTCCATAATGATAAATCAGGGTCTGGATACGCTTGTTGCGGGCTTCTTCCGCAGCACGGTACAGCCGGTCTGCTTCCATACGAATATTTTCTATGACGTGTTCCGGATCCTCTCCAGATATGGTAAGGAGCAATTGTTCTTGAGCCCAAATGTCGTTTTTCCAGGAAATGGCTGCGGGGGAGCCGTTGCGGATGGCCTCCTGCACCTCCGGACTGAGAAGGCTGCGCAGGAAGGTTGCCGTGGCATGCGGGGCATCGATTGGACTGATGACCAGCAGGTTTTTTCGGCGCTTGTATTTATGGAGATCCATATCGTTAATGTCTCCGTAGCGCAGAGAGAAGACCTTTTCCTCTTGTGGTGTGTACATCACTTTTTCAAACGTATCTCGTAAGGGTCCTTCAAAACGTTGCCAGTCTGCGGCATCTGCGAGAACCACAATTTCTTGTGCGGGTCCCACGGATTCGGGCAATGAGCCTTTGCAGCCGCCCCAAACGGTTAGTGCGGCCAAGATCAGGAGCAGGGATTGTATTGAATGACGTGGGCGGATTGCTACACCAGAAAATGCCATGAATTTCCTTTATTTCTAAGCGGTCAACAGGCGCGTGGACCCGTTTCACCTGGGCTGCCTTTCAATGGAGCACCTGGAAAACGGAGCCTGTGTCAGGGTATTTGGTAACCTCGATCCGAACGGGGAAGGCCTGTTTGAGTGCTTCTACGTGGGTGATGACCAGGATCTTCTCAAAATCTTCGCTGATGGCCTGAATGGCTTCCACGAGATGCTCAAGTCCTTCTGCATCCTGGGTGCCGAACCCTTCGTCTATGACCAGGGTGCGGAGCCGTGTACCGGCTCTGCGGGCTAGGAGTTTGGAGAGGGCGATGCGGAGAGAAAAATCCACACGAAAGGCCTCTCCGCCAGAATAAAGTTCGTAGCGCCGCTCGCCCAATTCGTCGCTGATCTGGATATCCAGGGTTTCTCGAGAGCCCCCTTTTTTAAGGTCTTTGAGCGACTCCAGGGAGATCTGGGTGCGGTTCTCGGTAAGCCGGGACAGGATGCGGTTGGCCTCTTCTTCAATTTCCGGGATTGCCTGTTCAATGATGAGGGCCTGGATGCCATCTTTTCCGAAGGCTATGACCAGTTCCCGGTAGGTGCGAATTTCTTTTTCGGCACGGTTGAGGCGATCTTGTTCTTCCTGGCGAGCAGCTTCGAACGTTTCACATCTTTCCAACCGGGTCTGGAGGACGGCCCGTTTCTGAAAGAGGCGGTCGCGTTCGGCGCGCTGGTTTTTCAACTGTTCCTGATTTTGGGCAATCTGTTCTGGCAGAGATTCGGTTTCGCGTACGTCTGGCTCAAGTTCGCTCACGCGCAAGTTTACGCGTTCGAGCCGGGATGCGTTGTCCTGCAAGCGTTTGTTTGCGGCCTGGAGGCGAGTCTGCGCGCTGTCCATCTCACGCTGGGCAGACTGGAGTCGTTCTTTGCGGCCTTCTACATCGGAAAGATTTTCCAGGGATTGGGTCACGTGCGTGTGTTGTTGCGCATCGTAGTTCAGGTTTTCCAATTCGAGCTGCAAGGCGGTCAGTTCTTCCTGGGCCGGGCGCGCGTAGCGTTTTTCGGTGAGCCAGGTGCGGGCGGTGTCGCGTTTGTCGCGGGCTTCCGGCAGAGTGTGTTGAATTTTTTCCCGTCGCGCTTCGGCTGTTTGCAACTGGGCTAGGCGCGTTTCTATCATTGAGAGGTCTTGCAGGCGTTTGCGCAAGATACGGTGGTTGTCCGGATCGTAGAGGAGCGCTTCCAGTTCTTTGCGAGCTTCTGCAAGAACCCGGGCTTCTTTGCTGTTGGTTTGGATTTCTGAGGCGCGGGTTTCCAGGCCGGCTACCTCCTGGTGTACACGTTCCAGATCCTGTGCGGCCTGTGCGGCCATTTTGAGGGCTGCTTCCGCTCGGGCTGCGTTGCTGGCAGCATCTTCGATGGCCGCCAGGCGGTTTTTGAGATCCTGATAATTTCGGCGGTAAATTTCTCGCTCGGATGCAGCGTTTTCAGCCTCCTCTTCCAGGGCCTGAATGCTGGCTTGCTGGCGTTGCATCTGTTCATCTAGCTGGACACGGACTTCCTCCCGGTGCTGGTCATCCAGGTTCGTGCCGCAAAGAGGGCATTGAGCCTCTTGAAGCTCCTCCAGTGCGGAGCGTTGCCTGGCCACTCGGTCTACTTCTTTTTGGAGCTCTTCGATGCGTTGACGTGCATTTTCTTCGCGAGATTTCAGAGAGGCACCTTCTTCGCGGACCCGGTCTCGCTGGCGTTCCAATTCTTGTGCCTGTTCGAGTCTCAGGTTCGCTTCTTGTGTATTTTTGAGAAGGGTGGGTTCTTCACCTGCGACCGCTTCCAGGTGCTGCTGCCTCTCTCTCCGGGTATTGAGCGCGACGTGAATGTCCGCCCGGGCCGCTTCGTAGGCGCGTTCCAGTTCGCGGATATGGCGCTCGAGGGTTTCTTTCTTTTCTCGTGTTTCCTCAAATTGGTGTTCTTGTTCCCGCGCCAGTGCGAGTTCTTTTGTTCCGGTTTCAATTTCTTCGCGACGGATGAGGATTTCATCAATTTCTCGGAGTTCTCTTTCTGCTTCAGAAACCCGCAGTTCCCACTCCCCCAGGCGGCGTTCCACTTCATGGCGTGCCTGGGTGATTTGTTTTTCCAGATCGGATTGCTGTTTTTCTAGGTCCCGGAGACGGTGTAGCTTTTGCTGCAGTTGGGTTTCTTCTCCCTGGAGGGTTTTGCGCTGTTCTACGGCGGCTAAGATCTCTTCTTTTTTTAATAAGATTTCGTGGCAGGCGTCCAATTCTTTCTGGGCAGTATTCGCTTCTGTTGTAGCGGTTTTTTGATCTGATTCCAGTCGCGTCCATTCTTCTTTCAAACCGGCCAATTCCTGTTCTTTTGCTTTTGTTCGGGCCTGGTTTTCTCGCAATGTTTCCAGGTGTCGTTCTGCTGCGGAGATCTCTTTTTCCAGAACTTCGAGGTGGGTGGAGGAGGTCTCCAGGTTTTTCAGAAGTTCGGGTTTTTCCGCTGCTGCCTGTTCGATTTCGGCCAGGTGCTGCCGGGCTTGCGAGGCATCTACTTCTGTTTCCTGGACGTGCGCACGCGCCAGGGCTGCCAGCTCGTCGTAGCGGGACAGGCCCAGGATTTCGGCCAGAATCGTTT
Source organism: bacterium (assembly GCA_027619145.1). The sequence continues at coordinate 4,239 of JAQCGA010000171.1, forward strand.
TTCGTTCCCGGGCGTTGCGCCGGGTGAATTCATCTGCTTGCCCCTGCAAGATGAATGCGGAGTTGATAAATGTGTCGTAGCTCATGCGCAGCAGGCCATTGAGCCGGTCTTGTGTTTTGCGCAAGGAGCTCTCTTCGGTCAGGGCGCGGAAGGCTCCTGATTCTGGATCGAAGACCTGGAGTTCGAGTGAAGAGGACCCGGAGCGGGCGGTTTTGCGGTAGCTGCGGCTTACCCGGTACCGGTCATTTTCGAGGGCAAATATGAAGACGACCTGCATTTCTGTCGCGCCAATCCGCAGAAGACCGTCATCGGGTTTGCGTTCGGCACTGCTTTTTCGGGCTTCTCCCCACAGTGCCCAGGTCATGGCATCGAGCAGGGCGGATTTGCCGTGGCCGTTTTGGCCAGAGATACAGGCGACATGAAATGTGGTGAAGTCCAGAGCGGGTGGAGATTCCCCATAGCTGAGGAAATTGCTCAAAGAAAGTGAAATAGGAATCATGTGGCCCGGCCTTCTTGAAGTTGTGCTTCCAGATAGGCGGCGCTTATTTGCAGATCTTCTTCGATAGATTCTAATTCTGGATGGTTCTGGATGTAGGCGTGCAGCGCGTCTTTGAGGTGCATGTCTTCGGAGATTTCCGCCCGTCGCATGTGCGCGTGCGCTTTGGGTTTGGGGGCAATGGTGGCTACGAGGAACGCGCTGTCCAGGGCCTGTTTGACGGCCTTGAGGTCCACGGTGTCGTTCCGTTCTCCTTGAAGTTCATAGATCACGCGTACGACTGCATCTGTAAGCGTATGGCGCCCAATTTCTTCCAGGATGGCGGTGGTGGGGTCTTCGTCTTCGGAAACAAGAATACGCAGCGTTTTGAAAGGTCTTGCTGGTGTTCTGACAAAGGTATAGGATGTTTCACGGCGAAGGGGTGCCTCGTTGTCCTCAGTACCGTCCCGAATGGTGACCAGACATACGCCACGGGGTTCGTTTTCTTCGCCGAAGTCAATGCGTTCCAGGCTGCCGGAATAGACCACCGGCGGATGCCCTCCGGCGTTGAGGTCCTAGAATTTATGGATGTGACCCAGGGCGATGTAGTCGAAGGCGGGATTGGCGAGGGTGCTGGTGAGGAAGACAGGATCTCGTCCGATAATGGCGGTTTGTTCGGAGCCGGAGAAGGTGGCATCTGCGGCGGCCACGTGGGCGGCCAGGATGGCGGGATAACGCGGGTCCACTCGGGCGGCCAGGCTTTCGATCATTTGCGCACCCAGGTCCTGGAGTTTTTCTACGGCTTCTTCCTGAGACAGGGTTTGATATTGGGTCCGGGAGAGCAGGCGGCTGCGGTGCAACCAGGGCAGGCAGGCGACCTGAACGGGTCCGGATTTTGTGCGAATGGTGAGTAAGCGTGGGTCCGAGGCAATGTATACCCCTTCTGTGCCCAGGGTGCCGAAGATGTCGATGGAGGAAGCTTTGCCGAAGGCGACGGGGCTGTCGTGGTTCCCGGTGATCATGACAATAGGGATGTGGGCCAGCATGCGGATGAGCGAGGCAAACTCGCGCTGGTGGGTGGGTGTGGGGTCGCAGGAGCGGTAGGCATCGCCAGAGAAGATGACCAGGTCCACTTCTTCTTTGAGGGCTTCTTCAAACGCGAAGCGTAGACTTTTAACGAAATCCTGGAGTCGGGTATGGAGGCCTGTTGCAGCGTCCAGACGGCCGTAGTTTTCGATGCCGATGTGGGTATCTGCAACGTGCAGAAATTTAATTTCCATAAAAGAAGGGTCCGCCGTGGGGAGGGACAAAGGCGAGGTCTTAGGGCAAGAGGGCAGGTTGTAAGGAGGTCGAAACCTGAACAGAAATGTAGCCAGAAATGCCTGGAATTGTCAAGGAGATTCGAGGTATCCGTTACGGGATGGGTTACTCCAGTGAGCCCAGGTCTACCTGGAAGGACCAGGAAGAAGATACTCCCTCGGGGGTGCGTTTGAAAGAATACCGCCCAGAAAATGAAAAAACGGCTCCGGACCAGCTCAATCGGGTTCCGAAGGCCTGTCCGGAGCCGGAGAGGACTTGCAACCGGGAGCCACCCCACACATCGGGTTCAAACATGTAGATGCGGGCCTCGTATGCCGTGGTGTGGAAGCGAGTGAACCAGAGATCCAGACGCGGCCCAGAAGAACGCCCCAGACGCAGATCTGCCGCAGTAGCCGCACCAATTCCTCGCCGGGCCGGGGTGGCCCCCCGGGTGATTTCGGTCCAGGCCCGGATACGGAACTCGGGAGGGTGTAAGCTGTAGGCCACACGGTACCGTTTGCGGAGGCGAGGACCCGTACGGCTGGAAGTGGTCACGGTTTCTTGCTGTGTACCCAGGGTGAGATCCAGGTTCTGGTGGCGAGACAGGCGCTGAGTCATAGAGAAGGTGAAGCGTTCCCCCCGGGAAGGTAGTGGCGCATCGGTTTCGGGGAGCAGACGTCCGTGGCGGTCCAGGTCGAGTTGGATTCGGGTGCCCTTGCGTGGCGCCCAGGCGGCCCCGGCAAAGAGGCCCCATTCATTGTGCGGCCATCCGCTGTAGGCGGAGAAGGCGGCTGCGTGGGGGGCGTAATACGAGGGATCATACCGGCGGGCGAGGACGGTGAGACGGAGGGTATTGAACCGGAGGGTCGTACCGGACAGCCATGCGGTTTCCGGTCCGGGTGCGAGTTCGCCAAAGAGGGCAACGTTGCGCACTGAAAGGTTCCAATTGAGCCCGACCGGGGTCTGTTGTTGGCGGGGTGGACCGGAGGTGAGAACAGGGGCGGAAAAGGCGAGGTGGCACAGGGAGAGCCCCACCTTGCCAAAGGGCAGGCGGCTGGTAAGTCGCAGGCTGACGATACGTTCGGTAAGCGCGTGTTTTCGGCTTTTTTGCAAGGGGGAGACGTGTTCGCCTCCCCGCCGGATGGCGGCGTTCTCGGTACTGTCGGTGGCGGCATCCCAGGTGGCGCGGCCTGCAAAGGCGGACCAGGTGAGGAAGCCTGGGAGGCTTTCGAGATAGATTCCTCGAAGGGCGCCTTCTTCGGTGCTGGAGCGTGAACCGATGCGGCTGTTGCTGGACGGTCTGGCCCAGGCCAGGCCGGTGGCAGAACGGTCCTGGCGGCTGAAGAGCAGGCCCTGACCCATACCCGGCCGAAAGTCGCCGAGCAACAGGCGGTGCAGACCTGGAAGTGCAGACAGGAGGAGGTAGCCAGAAACGAAGTCGGCGATGCCGGATTCTTTCGGGTCGCGTTCGGTAAGTATCAAAGATTCGGTGTGGGCTCCAAGCCGGAATTCGGTGCGCTGATAAAGGCGCAGATTGGGCCAGGTGGACTTCAGGCCGGATGGGCGTGAGAGGCGGGTTCGGGTTTGGGCAAAGAAGCGGGGTTCTGTACGTGTGGTGAGATAGGGAGTGATGGCGTCGAAGGTGTCTGGAGGGATGATGCTACGCAGGGCGTTGAGGGTTTCGAACGGTCCGTGTTTTTTTCGGTAAGAAGTAATGAGGTGAGCGGTTTCGTGGGAGAGCCAGGGAAGATGTGCCAGGTCTTCTTCGGATGCGTGGTTGAGATCCAGGCGCAGGCCGTCTAGATCTTCGAGGGCGG
>JAQCGA010000172.1 GCA_027619145.1 bacterium
TGCTTGATGGTTTTATTTGTTGAATGGGTTGATTCAAAGGAATAATGGATTTCTTGATGTGTGAAAGATTGGTGGATGAATGGGTCCTTGTGGAAGGCGGAGCTTTTTTGTGTCAGGGGGTTGGGTCGAAGCCGAAGGTGTTTTGGACGATTCCGGGGAGGACGCTGTAGATGGGGCGGCCGATGGTGTGGCTGAAGGTGTCGCGGAGGTTCAGGACGGCTGTCCATTTGGGGACGGTGTACTGGTTGGGGCCGTAGCGCATGGCTACGTCTACGAAGCGTTTTTCAATGAGGCAGAAGCCGGAGGGGAGGGCCAGGGCGTCGCAGAGCTGGAGGAGGCGGTCGTAGTCGGTGTATTCAATGTTGGCAATGAAGTCGTCTACGAGGCGGCGTTCTTCGGGGGTGCAGTCCCATTCGCCGAAGACGGCGTTTGTGTTTTTGAGGGGGAAGGAGTGGGTGAGGCAGATGCGGGCGGCATCTTCGAAGCCCTGTTTGATCAGGAAGGTGTAGCCGTCAATGACGTGGCGCATTCCGGTGACGCCTTCGCGGCGGCCAATGTCGTGCATGCAGCCCATAATATAAGCGATTTCGGGGTCCAGGTCTGGGTGGTGTTGTGCAATGGCGCGGGCGGCTTCGCCTACAAAGCGGACGTGGTCCCGCCAGGGGCCGGGGTTGAGGGCGTAGCCTTCGTCGAGCAGGCGGTGGGCCTGTTCGCGGGTGGGAATTTTCATGGAAAATAGACCCTTGAAAGGTGAACGGATGTGTAGTATACTTGGATGATCGATCGCAAACAATAAACGGATTGTGGGCGGGTCTGTCAACAGGGGAGGGGTGGGTATGGAGAGGCGGGGCTTCCAATGGGTTCTTCAGGAGGAGGCAAATAGATGAGGCAGGTGCTGTTGATGATTGGTACGCGGAAGGGGGGATTTCTGGCGTTTTCGGATCTGGCGCGGAAACGCTGGGAGATGACGGGGCCTATTTTCAAGGGGTCGCAGGTGAATCACGTGTATTGTGCCGGTGGTGCGGAGCCGCGGGTTCTGGCAGCGGGACAAAGTGCGTGGTGGGGGCCGGGGTTGCAGATATCAATGGATTGGGGACAGGAGTGGACGGAGCCGATTCCGCGTATTCAGTTCGCGGATGGGCGGGAGAAGTCAGTGGAGCGGGTGTGGGCGGTTGCGGGCATGGGCAATACGCTGTACGCGGGTGTGGATCCGGCTGCGTTGTTTCGAAGTGTGGACGGCGGTATTACGTGGACGGAGCTGGAGGCATTGACGGATCATCCATCGCACAAGAAGTGGATGCCGGGTGCAGGTGGGATGATGGTGCATTCGATTTGCGTGGATCCTGCAAATGCAGAGCGGGTGTTTGTGGGGATTTCGGCGGCAGGGGTGTTCTGTACAGAGGATGGGGGAAAAACGTGGGAGCCCAGGAATAAGAATGTGCGTGCGGATTTTATGCCGGAAGATCAATTTCCGGAGGTGGGGCAGTGTGTGCATCACCTGGAGATGCATCCGTCAAATCCGGAGGTTCTATACCAGCAGAATCACTGCGGGGTGTACCGGACGGAGGATGGAGGGAGAGAATGGATCGATATCAGCGAGGGGCTGCCCGCACGGTTCGGGTTTCCAATAGCGGTGCACCCGTTTGATGGAGATACGGTTTATGTGATTCCAGAGGAAGCCGATACAGCGCGGATGACGCCCGATGGTGCATTCCGGGTGTATCGGAGTCGGAACCGGGGAGATTCCTGGGAAGCGCTTACAAAGGGGTTGCCGCAAGAACATGCGTACCAGAATGTGCTGCGTCAGGCGATGGCGGTGGATTCTGTGGACAGGCCGGGGGTGTACGTTGGAACGCAGGGTGGGCAGGTTTTGTTCAGTCCGGACGAGGGAGACCACTGGGAAGTGTTGTTCAACTGGCTCCCGCCCGTTTATTCTCTGGAAGCCGTGGTGATTGAACGGTAAGGGGGTTCTAACCTGATTCGTTCATGAAACCATTTGGAACCACAGATAAAAGCGGATGAATACAGATGGTTATATTTTGTCTGGTGTCTATCTGTGGTTTCTGATAAGCTGAGAGCAGTGGCTCACTTCTAATTTTTCGGGCTGGCGGCAGAACCTGGCCCAAACGGAGGATCGACGGATGACCCTGCAAGAAGCAATGGCGACCCTGGAGGAGATGGGGACGGAACAGAACCGGAAGGTGTACGGGCGACACGGGGTTGGGAGTCCGATGTTCGGGGTGAGTTATGCAAATCTGGAGAAGGTACGGAAACAGGCCCAGGTGGATTACGTGCTGGCGCAGGATCTGTGGGCCAGTGGGAATCACGATGCGCGGGTGCTGGCAACGATGGTTACAGACCCGGAAGCGATGCAGGCGTCTGAGATTGATGCCTGGATGAAAGATCTGGATAATTCGGTGCTGACCGGTGCGTTTACAAAATTGGTGTACAGGACACCGTTTGCGCAGAGGCGAATGGAGAAGTGGATTTCAGCAAAAGGCGAGTGGGCCGGGCAGGCAGGGTGGGGCTTGCTGGCGCGGTTTGCGATGGATCTGAAGAATGATTTGTCGGATTCGTTTTTTGAGTTGTACATCGAGAAAATTGCGCAAGAGATTCACGGACAGAAGAATATGGTGCGGGATGCGATGAATAGTGCGCTGATTGCGATTGGGATTCGGAATGCGTATCTGGAGAAGCGGGCAATGGCTGCGGCAAAGCGGATTGGCAAGGTGGAGGTGGATCACGGGGAGACAGGCTGTAAGACGCCGGATGCGGGGGAATACATTCAAAGGACGGTGGCGCGGAAAGAGGTGCGTATGAAATCTTGAGGGGGCCAGCCAGGCAGAAAGAGGCGGTCACGTAATGAGGAAGGTGAAGGGAATATGGACGATGGCAATCTGGCCGATTCGGAAGTGTTGTTGGATCGTATACAGAGGCAAATGGAAGAGGGGAGTCTTCGCCTGACTTTGCATGCCCAGCAGGAAATGGTTGATGAAAACGTGAAAGTTGATGATATTTACGATGCGATTGCGACGGGACAGGTTCTGGAGAATTATCCTCAACATCGAAGAGGTGCCTGTTGTTTGTTGTGCGGTCACACTCATCAGGGCCGTTTTTTGCATATTGTCTGTACAACTGCAAATTCGAAGCTTATTGTTATTACAGTTTATGAACCCAGGCCGCCAAAGTGGATCACGCCAACTTACCGAGGGGGAACGAGATGAAGTGTAGTTTTGAGGGATGCCCCGGAGAATACGAGGTGCGCGAGATCGTTCACACAGTTCGCCACCAGGGCCAGGTTGTGGTGATCAATCATGTTCCAGCAGAGGTGTGTTCCATGTGTGGCGATGTGTTGCTGACACCCGAGACAACCCGCCGGATTGAGTCCCTTCTGGAGCAACGCGTGGAACCTGCGGAGATGGTGCCGATGTATGAGTTTTAAAAAAACGGACACCGTGAAAGGTGTCCGTTTGGAATCTATATGTGAAGCGATGTTGAGAAGTCGGTGTTTGATTGCCGGCTTTTCTTTTGTACTGGTGGTTCGATCTAAAACCCGTCTGCGCGCCAGTAGAATAGCTGGTCCGGCGGGAAGAGGGTGTCCAGGAGTTCGATGTTTGAATCTGAGAGGGAGAGGTTGTTGGAGAAGGCGATCTGTTCGGGACGGATGTTACCAAAGATGAGTTTGAGTACCTGAAGCTGGTTGAGGACCAGGTCGATGTCGGGTGAACTGGTGGAGGGTTCTACGGTGATGCCGTTGGGCGTGATGGCAAGGGTGCGGTCGCTGGCTTCGTAGGCGATGCGGATTCGGCCGTTCCAGTTGGCGTGTTTTGAGGCTGCGAGCCGGTTTTTCCAGAGGGGGGCAAGTTTTTTCAGGAGGGAGTCGAAATGGGTGATGCGGATCATGGCAGATCCCATTTCGCGGCGGGCTATCTTGCAGCTCAGGGATTCGAATAAGGGGCGGCTTTCCGGAGGAAGCCAGGCGTTGATCTCGGTCTGACCTTCGGTTTTTACCTGTTGAAGGAATTGAATGAGCAGGGTGCGTATGGCCGGTTCGGCATCTGGTTGATAGCCGAGTTCGGCCAGGTCCGAACCGGAGGTGCGGAGGTAAGCGATGACGGAGTTTTTCTGGCGGATAACCTGGAAGTAGGCGGGGTTGTGGTCTCGCCACTGGGGATGATTTTTCCAGTACGTCTGCGTGCGGACAAGGGTGCCGGTGCGAGATGTATTGAAGTCGTCGTAAAGTTTTATGAGGGATGGCAGGTCTCGTTCCAGATCCACGGGTTCGATTTCGGAAACATTCGGGACGGATTCGAGGGATTCGGGTATGCTGAGGCGCATGAAGTAGCTGGGATAGGTTTCCCATCCGGCGCGGGCATAGTGAGAGTGGATGCCGGTATAGAGAACGGAGATGTCGTACCCGTCCGCGTGCATGTAGCGGACCGTGTCGTAGAGTACGTTCATGGAATAGCCAGATCGGCGGTGTTCGGGATCGGTTCCTACACTGCCGAGGCCGCCCATTTTGAGTACGCTTTCGGCTCCCACGTGGATGGGTCGCTCGAAGATTTGAACAACGCTGGCGGCTTTTCCATCTACAAAACAGGCACGTGTATTTTCCAGGCGGAACCAGGGATCGTGTTTGATAATATTGGGAAAGAGGCGCTCGCCTCCGTTAAAGGCTCGGATGCTGCACTGGATGGTATCTTCGAGTTCAGCTTCGTTGCGGGGAGCACGGTATTCTACAGGCATAGGGTCTCCAGATCGGGCGATGGAGGATGACAGAGAAGGCGGATAGGATAAAAGAAATTATCAATTATCAATTATTAATTGTCAATTGTCAATTCAGAACGATGTCTTTTTCAATGCGGGCAGATTCAATCAGGGCGCGGGTAATACGGACGGTTTGCAGGGCTTCCTGTGGGGTGATGATGGTTGGGGTTCGGTTCTCCAGGAGGCATTCACAGAAGTAGGTGAGTTCGTCGCACAAGGCACCGCGCGGTTCGGCCAGGTCCGGGGAATAGGTGTGATCTGGGGCGTGATACCCGGAATCTTGCCAGAAGCTGAGGGCCTCGGGGACCAGACGCACGTTGCCAATGCCGGCGTCGCCCACGAGTTGAAAGGCGTCGTCCAGAATGACGCCGGCGGCTTCGGGCAAAAGCCAGATGGTTTCGACAACGCCCAGGGTACCGCCTTCGAATTCCAGGATGCCCCAGAAAGTGTCGGGATGTTGTTTGCCGAGGGCCCTGCGTTCGTATCCACGAACTTTTTTGACAGGTTTGCCCGTAAACCAGAGCATGAGGTCGATGTCGTGGATGCAGTTTTCCAGGGCAGGATGCGTACGGCCGTAGAGTGACAGCAGGCTTTTGGGCCGGTTGCGTTTGGCGTGCATGGAGACGATGTTGCCAAAGCCGCCCGCGTCGGTTTCTGCTTTGAGGAGGAGATATTTGGTTTCAAAGCGGAGAACGTGGCCCACCATGAGGATGCGGTTTGCCTGTTGCGCGGCTTCGATCATTTGATCGCAGTGGTCCGGTTCGGTGGCAAGGGGTTTTTCAACGAAGACGTGTTTGCCAGCTTCCAGAGCAGCCAGGACGGGTTCCAGATGGGTTTCTTCGGGCGTGACCACGTCTACGGCGTGTAGATCCAGCCCACAGAGTTCTTCGGGGCTGTTGCAAACTCTGGGGATCTTGTATCGGGTTGCGATTTCCTGCGCCCGGTTTTGGTTCGTGTCAAATACGGCAACAACCGAGGCGGTGCGCAGGTGTTGGTAGATGCGTGCGTGGCATTCCCCGAAGAGGCCACAGCCAACAAGGCCGATGCGAGCGGGGTCCCTGTGAGGCTCCGTTTGAATGTGTAAATACGCTCAGTACTTGTTTTCGACGGTTGTAATGGGGCACCAGCGTGAGGCGAAGAGGTTGTCGAGAAGGGCGTTTTGCGCTTCGGGCGTGTTGATACGACGTAAGGCCAGGGCAACGTAGAAGCGGTTGTACCGGTCTTCGTCTTCAAGGTTATCCACCAGAGCAGATACGGCTGGAGCCGCCGGGCGGCCAATTTTGGCCAGGGTCAGGGCTGCGTTCCGGCGCACGCGGTAGTCCGGGTCATGGAGCGCGTGGGTAACGGATGAGATAGCGTCTTCTCCGGCGGCTTCGAGTACACCGAGGGCTTCGATGGCATTGCGGCGCACCCACCAGTGTTCGTCGGCGGTGCAGTCTACCAGGCACCGGGCGGCTTCGTGGGCGTTGGAACCCATTTTTGTGAGGACGTCCACAGCCATTGCGCGTACCCACCAGTGCTCGTGGTTTAAGAGGTTGAGCAGGGCTGGTACGGCTGGGGTGCCAATGACGGAAAGGGCCTGGGCGGCCACGCCTGCTGTGGGGTTGGTGCCGTGTGCGTTGTCCGGCGTTTTTGCGGTGGTTTCATCCAGGGCGGCAAGGGTTTCTTCTTGCATTGCTTCCGTGAGAAGGGGGATGCCATCCTGCCCGGCAGCGGCCAGGGCATAGGCGGCATTGAGGCGGATGGTTTCGTCCTCGTGCGCTAACTCGGCCCGGTGTTTTTCGAGGCTGGTGGGTTTGGAACGGCCGTTGCCGGAGGGTTTTTCGGCGGTGGTTCGGCCGCAGAGCCAGTTCCAGACATCTTGAGAGGCACCCGGTATGGGGTCGGTTTCCGGTGGGGTCCAGGCGGCGCTTTTGTGGTTCCAGGTAGGCGCTTTGGGTTCTTTGGTTCGGGCAAACTGGAATTTGAGCATGTAGCGTTTTTTGTTGCTGATGTTGGGTGTGGCACGGTGCCAGGCATCAAAGTGGATGAGGGCTACGGTACCGGCTTTTCCGCAGATGGGGAGTTCTTCTTCCCGGGCCTGTTGCGGGTCTGCACTGGAAATGGTTTTGTAAGCGTGCATACCGGGCATCACGCCGGAAGCGCCCATGTCTGCGGTGGTGTCCTGGGGATAATAAAAGGCCAGAACCCAGTGGAAGCGGGGGTGACGGATGTTGTGGTCAAAGACGTAACAGTCTTTGTGCCATGATTGTCCTTTTCCGCCGGCCGGATTGAGGTGGCCGTGCCGGTGAGGGTTCATGACATACCCCGGCCCCAGCAGACTGGTAAGAGCACCGCTCACAGCGGGGTGTTCAAAGACCTGCCGGATTTCCGGAATACGCGGCAGGATGTTGTTGCCCATGTTGCCTTCGGTTTCGTAAACGGATTCGAGCTGATTGTAAATGGTTTCGTGGAGCGATCCGACATCACTGGTCTGCACGATGTGGTACCCGTATAGAATAAATTTCTGGATCTGGTCGTCGGTAAGGAGGTGTTCTTTATTCGCCATGGGAAGTGCCTCACGCAGGAGTTGTGTGGGAGTTTTGGAAATGAATGAAAAGACAATATAAAAGGAGAAACTGAATTCGTGTAGTATTTTATGAATTGCAGAAGAACGGGTATGTCCGAAGGATGGACATGTGCGTTGACAACTATACGTTTGTTTACTATTATCGGGTGTCTGAGAAGGTTGCATGTATTGGCCCGGAACCATGGGCGGGCGAGGCATGCCTCGTCCCTATGGCTAGTGAAAAAAGCGTTTGAAATTCGGGCCTGTACAGAGGGGGTTGTCTGTTGAACTGGTTCTGTGTTTTGCGCGATCTGGTATGGATTTTCGCTTTACAAATGTGAAGGGGTGGCTTTAATTGTTTGCGATGGTAGCTAACAATGGTTCAAGGTAGAACTTTCTCCGAAGGAGTCTGTGCTGTGGGCGTTCTGCGCGGATACGTGCGGTTTGTGAATCGTTTAAACGAGCAGGTTGGTTTGGGGGTGTCGTGGTTGACCACGTTGCTGGT
>JAQCGA010000173.1 GCA_027619145.1 bacterium
GCCGTGTCATACTGTTCGCCGCCGAGGATTACGTAGAGGTACCCCGGTTGCGTACCGCCAATGAGAACCGGTGTGGCAGAAAAGGGCTTTTTCCGATTTGAGCTGCGGGGATCATCCCCGTAAAGGGGCAGAGATGGAGATGTGCTTAAGAAGGCGTTGATGGGCTCAATGTGAACCGACATTCGTTTGATTTTTTCCGGGTCTGCGAAGTAGGCGAGCAGGTTGCCTTCGCTGTCCAGGAGGTAGATTTCTACGCGGGGGTTCATGACCATCAGTTCTTTGAATGTATGTTCGATGGCGCCGTAGTTCAGGCTGTCTTTCAGAAAGGGTTGAAAGCGCAAGGCCAGATCTTCTGCAAGACTCCGGTTTAGTTTTTGGTCTGTTTCTGCAACAAAATCCCGGGATGTGTAGAACAGAAAGGTGAGTAACGCAGTGCCCGAGACCAGGAGCAGAACCAGGAACATAGCCGAGAGTTTTCCGTAAAGGCTATTCAGTATTTTCTGCATGGTCCAGTTCCTTCCGTTCCGCAAACCGGTAGCCCACGCCCCAGACGGTTCGGATGAAGACAGGCTGAGAGGGGTTGCGTTCTATTTTTGTACGCAGGCGGTTAATGTGGGAATTGACGGTGTGGTTGTAGCCTGTGAAACGATATTCCCATACCATGTCCAGGAGTCGTTCCCGACTGTACGTGCGGCCAGGGTTGGAGGCAAAGAGGGCCAGAAGGTCGAATTCTTTGGCGGTAAGTTCAATTCGTTCGTTCGCAAGGGTAACTTTTCGGTTTTCAAGGTCGATGGTGAGTTCGGCAAAAGAGAGGATTTTTTGATCTGTGGCGGTGGGCTCGTTTTCAGTGGTGCGGCGGATGAGGGCTTTGACGCGCGCAATGAATTCGCGAATGCTGAAGGGTTTGGTAACGTAGTCATCTGCGCCAATTTCCAGGCCCAGAACTTTGTCAAATTCTTCAGATTTGGAGGTGAGCATGAGGATGGGCAGGTTCGGTTTTTCGGCCCGAATGCGCTTACAGACTTCCAGGCCGTCCAGTTCTGGCAGCATCAGGTCCAGGATAACGAGCAGGTACTCGTCGGATAGGGCCATTGCGAGTCCGGTTTTTCCATCCGTGGCCCTGTCCAGTGGATAGTTGAGATCCTGGAGGTGAATGTCAACGAGATCCGCAATGTCAATGTCGTCTTCAATGATGAGGATTTTTTCTGACATGGCCGGAGATCCGAATGTGAGCGGTGTGAGAACGTTTGACAGCGATGTGTATAACCTACGAAAAAAGTATCACAAAATCATCACGGGATCGTTGTGATTGTTTCAAACGCTTCAATTTCACACAGAAACGCCCCGGCAGACAGGGATGCCGGGGCGTGGATCGTTCGGGAGGACCGGAGGTATCAGTCCTGGACGAAACTCTGTGCGAGCTTTCAGGTTTCTCCACGATCGGCAGACGTGAGGAGGGTGCGGCGCTTGCCCGGATGGTCTGTTCGGTAGAACCAGTAGGTGGAATAATAATCGTGCGAGAGGAAGAGGTGCCCGGTACGGTCGATGGTGAGGCGGTGGTAGTAGACGCTGTATTCGGAGAAGGGAGGAGCGACCAGGGTGCGTGGTTCTTCCCAGGGGCTGTCGAAGGGTTTTCTTTGATGAGAGAGGGTGAGCGATTGGCCCACGGGGAAAGGGCCGGCGTTGTGCCAGCCCAGGCGGAAGACCAGGTGCAGGGTGTCGTGGGCATCGCAGACGAGGCCCACGTAGGTTTGCCGCAGGTCTGGCCACACATCTTCGGTTTGGGTCCATCCGGCGTATGCATCGTTGGGTTGGAGCGACCGGGCGTATTTGAAGGTGCGGCCGTGGGTGCCTACCAGGACGTGGAGGTATCCCCGGCTGTCCATGGTGATACAGGGGGAGTTGTGGACGTCGTTTGCGGGAGGGCCATAGCCGATGAGTACGGGTTTGCCGAGGGTTTTTGTTTCCCGGTCGTAGGTGGCGACGAAGGTGGGAACACCGGGCACGTCTTCTTTCGGGTCTGTGGCTTCTGCCCAGGCGAGGTGGACCCGGGCGCCTCGCGAGACGATGGAGGATGGTGCACCGGAATGCTGGGAGATGCCGATGCAGGCGCGGGAGACGAGGATGGGATCGCCGGGGTGCAGGCCGTCGCCATCTTTTTGAGGAAGGAAAAGTTCCATGTCGTTGAGGCGCCGCCAGATGCGCTCCGGGTCCGCTTCGGTTTGGGTATAACGTACGACAGGAGGCGGGCCGTCCGGCGTGTTGTGGCCGGAGAATTGCTCGATGTCGAAGCTGGCGGGCTGGTCTGTGGTGGTGCCAATAGGGCTACTGGTGAAGGTGGTTGCACGGTCCGTGGAGCGAAGGAGGGTGGGTTGCTGGTTTACGCGGGTGACCAGGTAAAGGTCGTTGTCTGTATCGAAGGCGATTTTGGTGGAAGACATGGCGGCTGGCGAACCGAGAATTTTCTGGAGGTCGGTTGTAATCCAGTGCCCTTCACGCAAAGTGGAGACACCGGAGGTTGTGCGGATGAAAGGTGTGTTTTCGAGGTCGAAGTAAACCTGGTTTTCCACCGGGTAGTCCGGTTGGTGGCCGAACTGGTGGTTTTCGTGTCTATAGGGTTTGAGGATGACTGGCAGGTCCAGTGGGCGTTCGGCCGGAGCGATGCCTGTTTTCAGAAAGAGCGTTGCGTACGTGGAGATATCAGGATTTTCTTGAGGAGTGGCGCGCAGGTGACAGATGAAGGTGTCGCTTTCCGGTGAGGCGCTTTCCGGGATGGTGGCTTCAAGGGTGACTTCTTCGGCCTGGCCGGGGGCGAGTTCGACAGATGTGGAGGAGAGATGGACGGGCCATTTATCGCCGGGGAATTCCAGGTTCAGGCGGATGGTCTGTTTGCTGCTGGCATTGTTGTGTACACGGAAGGAGGCGGTTTGCCGCTCTCCAGGATGGACATAGGTGGTTATGCTGTAAGGGGTGATCAGCCAGCGGTATTTTTGAAAAGGGAAGAAACTATCTGGATCGGGTGTCCAGAGGGAGAGATCCTGGTTGGGGTCACTGGTTTCCCAGCGGGTGAGTCCGTCTATGTTGAGGGTGGCCTGGGCAGCAGGCAGGTGCAGGCGCCATGGGACGGCGTCGCGATGCACATTGGCAGGGAAGGTGTACGATGTGGTGCCGTCTTCTTTGATCTGGAGGGTGTGGATAAGTGTACCTTCAACATTGTACACGGGCAGGGCCTTGACGTTGGCCGCGAGATTGGTAGCTTGAATGGTGCAGTCTCCGACCGGTGGGAGAAAGCAGATGTTGCCAGGGTGGTCCGGACTGAGGAGTTCGAGGGGTTCCTGGTGGCGTGCGTCTTTGTGACCGCGAGAGGTTTCGATGAGGTAGTGTTTGCAGTTTGTAACAAATCCCCAGGCGGCTTCCTCGCCGTAGCGGTCGAAGGCGATGGTGATGTTGAGGGCGTAGATACCGGGACGTTCGACCTGTGTAGAGAGTCGAACGTATTTCGGTTGGCCAGGACCACTGGCTACAGGGAGGCCGTCGTCTGGAATCGTGATTTCCTGGAGTACCTGCCGGTCTGGCCCCACGAGGAGGGCACGCAGGTCGGTTTGCCGGTCGTGTACGTGCCGGTCGTATTTTGCCAGATGGATGACGAGTTCGCCGGGTTCGGCCAGGAAGTACGCGCCGCCCGCACCGCCCAGGAAGAGAGGGATTTCTGGTTCGTTGTTCATTGGGGACCTCGATTTGGATTCAAAAGCAGGATGTCACGCAAAGTCGCAAAGACGCAAAGGGAAAAGCGGTGGCAAGGTTACAGGTATTTCGTAGGGGCGGCCCCCTGTGGCCGTCCGGCCTTTGGAAGTCAAAGGCGGAGTGTCACGCAAAGACGCAAAGGGAGAAGCGGTGGTAGAGAAGTGACCGCGAAGGTATGGGCGAGTCTTCGCGGTCACTTGGATTTGATATGAATGGCGGTTGTGAGGTTAATCGGGCAATTGGAGGAAGAGTACCCACATGGATTGTTTTCCAACGGGGTAGACTTCCAGGGGTGTGAGTGCGCCGGTGTTGGGGTTGATGCGATAGGAGGCCAGATTGCCCGAGGGTTGTCCACCGGCAAAAAGGAAGGAGCCGGTGGGGTCTATGCCGAAGGCCCGGGGTGCGGGCTCGGTGGGTTGTTGGCCCAAAGCGGTGAGACTGCCGTTTTCGCCGGTGGCGTAGCAGGCGATGCTATCGTGACCCCGGTTGGAAACGTAGAGGTATTTCCCTGAAGGGGTAATATGAATTTGGGCACAGCTGTTTTCACCACTGAACCCTTCTGGCAATGTGGAGAGGGTCTGGAAGGCAGAGAGGGTGCCTGCAGAGGGATCGAAGCGGTAGGCGGTTACGCTGCTGCCCTGCTCGTTGGAGACATAAACGATATCTTTTTGGGGGTGGAAAACGAAGTGGCGTGGGCCCACGCCGGGTTCGGGTGAGACGTGTGGTGGTTGATTGGGTGTGAGTTCACCTGTTGTTTCGTTGAAACGAAATTGGAAAATGGCGTTGGATTCGCCCACGTGGGGTAAGAAGGCAAAGGTGTTGGAAGGATCTGTGAGAACGCAGTGGGCTTTGGGGGCGGTTTTGTGCCAGACTACGTGTGGGTTGCCTACCGACCCTTCTTTGTGGAGCGGATGGACGGCGATCAGGCCACCGCCATAATAGGCTGAAAGCAGGAAGTTCCCTTTGCGATCCGTACTGAGGTAGCAGGGATCGGCTTCAAGAGAGACGGTTCCTGTGGGAGAAAGGTCCCCTGTGGCGTGGTCAATTCGAAAACTGGCAATGTGGCGGGTAGATCGGACACCGACATAGAGGGTCTTTTTGTTGGGGGCCAGAGCCAGCGGGCCAGGGGCGCCGCCGAGTTCGGTATTTGTGATATGGGCAAGTGCGCCGGTCTGCGAGTCCAGGGCGTAGGTGGAAATTCGGTTTTCGGAAGCGATTGCAATATAGACAAAGCATTTCATTGTAGCAGACCTCGGGTTTGAAGGTGAGGTGTTATATGTTTGCAGGAGACAATATAAACCCGGTGAATGGATGAGGGAAATGAAAAGTTGACCCGGAACAACCGGTACGTAATAAAAGCGTAATTTCCCTTATGTATAATTGCTGTATCTATAGCAGGTTGTTGCTCAAATATAAATGAGGGTCTACAGATGAAATTTGTACTTCACCGATTTGATGGGAGCCTGTTGAGCGTCCTATCGGATTTAAAAGACCGGCGAAAGCAGTTTCAGCGCCTGGTTGCAGCACGGCCAACGGGAGTGGTTGTTCAAACGCGTACGAAAAACCCCGCGATGGATATCAAACGGCAGTACCGCACGGTTTTGAGTATGTGTCTATTATTTTCGGCTACGTTCCATACCATTGTAGCCCTGTTGTTTCCCACCCTGGAACTTCGGGAAGCTACAGTAAAAAAAGATCAAATGGTGATCCAGATGGAAGATATTCCGGAGACCCGCCAGGTGCACCGCCCGCCGCCCCCCCCCGTCCGGCGGTGCCGATTGAAACGGAAAGTGAAGACGTTCCGGAAGATGTTACCATTGAAACAACGGATCTGGACCTGGATCAGGCGCCGGTAGACATACCTCCTCCGCCAGAGGCTTTTGCAGCAGGAGCTTTTCCGGAAGAAGAGGAGATACTGGAATTCTGGAAGGTTGAGCAGAAACCCAGGCTGGTGAAGCAGGTTAGCCCGAATTATCCGGATGCGGCACGTAAGAGAGGGATAGAAGGGTCGGTTTATTTAATGGTGCTGGTGGGAAAGGATGGCCGCGTGCAGGATGTTCGGGTTATAAAAGGGGAGAAGATCTTTGAGAATGCGGCCATGCAAGCGGCCTATCAGTTTGTGTTTGAGCCGGCATTGCAGAACGACAAGCCAGTAAAGGTATGGATGACCATTCCGGTCCAGTTCAAATTGGTAGGGATTTGAACGGAAGCGGGTTGGTCCCCATTTTCGCCGGAAAGATCGGTTTTTTATTCGCCGATTTTTCCGGTTTTTTTGTACATCTATAACGGTCCATGCGTTTTTCTTGAATCCGGCCTCGCCGGGGTGTATACTTCTGTTGTGTGGAAGGCAAACAGGAGTGGGTTTTTGACGGAGGTATGTGATGACAGACAAGGAACGGTTTCTTGCGGTTATGAGGTTTGAGGCCTGTGACCGGGTTCCGTACTGGGAGCAGGGGTTCTGGGGTGGGGCGGTAGCTCGATGGTATGAAGAGGGGATGCAGCAGAAACACGGGGTGGAAGGAAATCCGGCCTACGGCGATACGGTGCGAGGACCGGCCACACCGATTGCCGCAGGAGATCGGGTGTGTTTTGACGTGCTGGAAGGCGCAGGGCTGGATAAGCCCACGTTGCGAGTTCCGGTAAACCTCTACCTGTGCCCGGCCTTTGAGGAGGAAGTGCTGGAAGAAGCGGGCGACCAGGTGGTGATGCGGGACGAATTCGGCATTGTCAAGCGGATGCCTCGGGCAAAGGACAGCATTCCCCATTTTCAGTCCTGGCCGGTTACGGATTGGGCCACCTTCGAGCAGGTGGCGGCCGAGCGGCTATGCGCAGATACGCCGGAACGGTTTCCGAAAGACTGGGAGGCGCAGAAAGTGCGGTTGAATGAATACGATGGTGTTGTGGCTCTGGGGGGGTATCCGTGTGGATTTTTTGGAGCGGCACGGTTCTTGATGGGAGAAATGAGTCTTCTGGTGGGATTTTTGGAAACGCCCGATCTGGTACATAAGATGATAGATCATCTGGCGGATTTATGGGCAGCAATGTACGAACGGGTGCTCCGGCAGGTGAAGGTGGACTGTATCCATATCTGGGAAGATATGGCGTTTAGAAACGGTCCTCTGATCAGTCCGGCGCTGTTCCGGACGTTTATGGTACCGGCGTATCAGAAGGTGACGGAAGTTGCAAAGGCCCACGGGGTGGAAGTGATTCTGGTGGATACAGACGGAGATTGTTCGCAGCTGTTGCCATTGTTTCTGGAAGGTGGTGTTACGGGTATCTACCCGTTCGAAGTCCAGGCCGGGATGGATGTGCAGAAGGTGCGGGAGGCGTTCCCGAGGCTCCAGATTTTAGGTGGGATTGACAAGAAGGAGCTTGCAGGCGGGCCGGAACGGATTGATGCAGAACTAAAGCGCCGGATTCGGGAATGGGAGGCGGATATATTCCGATGGCGGACCACCAGGTACCACCGGATGTGTCCTGGGAAAATTACCTGTATTATCGGCGGCGTCTGGGGGAGATATGTGGAAACAGGTAAAGCTTATTCGGAAAGCTCCTGCCGGATAAGCGCCCGCAGAATATCGCTTCGGGTAATCATTCCAACGAGGTTGCCGTGTTCGTTCAGAATGGGCATTGCACCAACTTTCTTTTCGAACATGACGCGGGCAATCTGGTGGATTTCGGTGGAGGGGGTTGCGGTGAGGATCTGGGTTTTCATGATGTCGGCAATGGTATTGCCGGCCTGTTCTTGAAAGACTGTATCAGACGCAGAGATGAGCGCAGCCCGGAGGAGCAGGTCCCGGTCTGAAATAATGCCAACGAGTTTGCCTTCTGAAGAGACAATAGGGATGTGGCGGAATCTGTGTTCACAGATCATTCCCCAGGCTTCATCGAGGGTTGTTTCCGGGGTGAGGGATGCGATGTTGGAAGACATAATTTCACTGGCCAGGAGAGCGCCTTTGGGAAAATCCAGGTCAGGTTGGGCTATGGGTTGACTGGGTTTAGGGGCTGGAACAGGTTCCGGTGTGCGGACGTTTTCTCTTGTTTGTTGAAACTTGTCCTGTGGCGGCGTGGTACG
>JAQCGA010000174.1 GCA_027619145.1 bacterium
TTTTTGCCCTTTTTTCGTTGGGGTATTCCTGTGAAAAACTGACGGTTGTTCAGGGTTGGTATTCTCTACGATATATGGTAGATGCCATCTATTTTTTGCCCACATACAAGGGTATTTCTCTTTTTGGGAAAGCGAGTCGCTTGTGTCCAATATCAGCAAAACCGATTATCTTGTTATCGGCAGTGGGATTGCTGGCCTTTCTTTTGCTCTAAAAGCGGCTGAAACCGGTACCGTGGCCATTGTGACGAAGAAGGAAAGCCAGGAGTCGAATACAAACTATGCCCAGGGTGGCATTGCTGCGGTTCTGGCTCCAGACGATTCTTTTGATCTGCATATTCAAGATACACTCACAGCGGGTGCCGGGTTGTGCCACCGGGATGTTGTAGAACTGGTGGTTTCGGAAGGCCCCAGAATGGTGCGCGACCTGATGGATTGGGGCGCACGGTTCACGCAAGAGCGCGAGGCGAATCGGCTGGCGCTGGGCCGGGAAGGCGGTCATTCCAAGCACCGCATTGTTCACGCGGCAGATTTGACCGGCCGCGAGATTGAACGGGCACTGACCGAAGCGGCAGTTGCGCATCCCAATATTTCGGCCTATGAGCACCATATGGCCATTGATCTGATTACGGAACACCATCTGTTTGGAGGAAAAGGCAATCCGCAGGGGAAGATCAACTGCTGGGGTGCCTATGTGCTGGACGCGGCTTCGGGTGTGGTAAAGCAGTTCCTGGCGCGAACAACGCTGCTGTGTTCCGGCGGGGCAGGGCAGATCTATCAGCATACGACGAACCCGCGTATTGCAACTGCCGATGGCATCGCAATGGCGTACCGGGCCGGGGCGTCTGTGGGCAACCTGGAGTTTATGCAGTTCCACCCCACCACGCTGTACCACCCGGAGGCGGGATCTTTTCTGATTTCTGAGGCGGTGCGTGGGCACGGGGGGGTTCTGGTGGACCGCACCGGCAGGCCGTTTATGGACGAATATCACGAAATGGGATCGCTGGCACCCCGGGATATTGTAGCCCGGGCCATTGATAGCGAATTGAAGAAAAG
Source organism: bacterium (assembly GCA_027619145.1). The sequence continues at coordinate 1,054 of JAQCGA010000174.1, forward strand.
CGGAGAACCCTGTGTATACCTGGATATCACGAATCAGTCGGAAGCAGAGCTACGGGAACGGTTTCCGAATATTTATCAGCGATGCAGCGAATTCAATATTGACATGGCAAAAGACCCGATCCCGGTGGTACCTGCCGCGCACTACATGTGCGGCGGTGTGTACACAGATACGTATGGACGAACAGATATTGATGGCCTCTATGCTTCTGGAGAGGTGGCCTGCACAGGGTTACACGGTGCCAACCGACTGGCCAGTAATTCGTTGCTGGAAGCCCTCGTTTTTTCAGATCGCGCAATCCAGGACTCGGCGGGCCGTATGGAAAACCGGGGAGAGCTACCCTCGGCACCGGCCTGGCAGGAGGACGATGTGTTTAATACTGAAGAATGGATCTTGCTGGCACACGACCGGCACGAGATCCGGCGGCTGATGTGGGACTATGTGGGGATTGTGCGTTCGGACTTTCGGCTGAAACGGGCCGCCCGGCGGATTGGGATTATTGCCCAAGAAGTGGAAGAGTTCTATAAGCGCACCAAGGTGACCGATGCGTTGCTGGAGTTGCGCAATATGACAACGGTTGCCGCTTTAACGGTGCGATGTGCACTGAGCCGACAAGAAAGCCGCGGGCTACATTACAATGTTGATTGGCTCAACCCGCTGGACAAGCCTGAAGATACAAAACTTTCTGCACGAGATACCTGGAGCGCAACCTCCTCGGATCTGAATTGGCAGGCTGCGATGGATGTGTAGAATGGCTGTTTGAAATTGAACGATGTTTTTTCATCAGGTACGTTGACCGTAAACCGCTTTTTTTAACCGGATGGAATCTATGAGACCGAGTCTGATCTTTTACGCTCTGGTTGTCCTGCTGGCAGGTGTTACCCAGGTGTGGGCGCAGGCCAAGGTGATTAAGGTAGACAACCAGGTGGTCCATGTGGGCGTGGGGGGAGACCGTGAGGTGAAGGTGGGCATGCAGGCCGATGTGTACCGCCAGGCCGAACCCATTATTCACCCGGTTACCGGCGCAAATCTGGGCAGCCCCAAAGTGAGAATTGCCCGGATCGAGATCCGGAAGGTGGGGCCTACGTTTTCGTCTGCACGATACATAGAGAAGTATGTGCCGGTAGAGGTAGGTGACCTGGTAGAAGGGTTGGAAGTAGCGCCTACGTTAGAAGAAGAGATTCGGTCCGATGTGGTGCAGGCCCGTGCAGAAATCAAGATGCTGGCACAGAGCCTGGCAGACGAGATCAAGGGAAATAAGAAGGCGATCTCGGATTTGCGGGGCACCCTGCAACGCATTGCCGGTTCTGAGAAGCGGTTGGACACGCTGATCCGGGCTGTGCGTAATATGCGCGAACAAATGGTGGTAATGGATGGACGTATTGGACACCTGGAACAGGAACAGATGGCCCTGATTCAGAAGGATACGGCGGAAGTGAAAATGATGGGTATGGAAGACATGCACGAGCTGAAGGTGCTTCGCCGTGGCGATGCAGATGACGTATATCTGACGGTTGGAGACCGAATGTACAGACTGTCATTTGAAACCAATACGCTCGTGGAAGAGCCGATGGTTCAGCCGGCAGCCATGGGGTCTATGCCACCGGGCGCGCCGGTGGAGCCGCTGTTTCCGGAAGAAGAAATGATTGAAGAAGAAGGCTCTGGGTGGATGTCTTACTGGTGGATTGCTCCTGTTCTGGGGCTTGTGGGGGCGGTGGTGCTGTTTCTCCTGAAAGCGATGAAACGCAAAGAAGAAGCGCCTGAAGAAGAGGATGATGGTGGATTTGTGGAAGCCGAAGACGATGACCTTGGTGAAGACCTGGACCTTCCCGAACCCGAAGAAGTAGGAGCCGCAGACAATGAGTAGAAATTTATCAATTTTTTCTGGGAAGCGTACTGTGCGATTGGTACTTTGGGTGATTATCCTGTGTTTTTCTGCGAGTGCTCCTGCATTGGGCCAGGGCCGTCAGGGATATGTGCTGCGTGTGCAGGGCCGCCTTGTTTTTATTGATATGGGCATGCAGGACAATGTGCAGGTGGGTGCGTTTTTTCAGGTGGTGCGGCAGGAGACCATTATTCACCCGGTTACGGGCGATAATTTAGGCAGCATGGTTCCCCTGGGTGGCATCCGGGTGGTTGAGGTGTTTCCCCGGCTGGCTACGGCCGAGGTTGTGGATCTGGTGAAAGGGATGACGATGGAGGTGCTGGATCAGGAGGCCAGGCAGGGCTTGATCCGGGTCCAGAAGATGGAACAGGAACAGGGCCAGACCTTACAAGCACGACTCGACAAATCACCGGATATGCCGCCGTTGCAGGCCACCCGATCTGTGAATCCGGATGGTCCTATTCGAAGCTTGATTCCTGCGTTGTCGCTTCGCATGGGAAGCAAGTATAATCCGGCGGTGCCGGATTCGATCCAGTTGCTGCTTTCTGCTCCCAGTCGCGTTCTGGCAGATTCTACATCTCGGGCTGCGCTTGGCAACCCGAACAAAGGGATGAATGTGCGGTTTTCTGTAGATATGCCGCTGAGTGAGAAGTTTACTGTTCTAGCGGATGTGGAGATGGGCGCTCGTTCGATGCTGGCCGTGGGAGGGCGTTATTTCCCCGGACGGCTGTTGGGATTTTTGGGGAGCGGGCGCAATGCGGACGGGCAGGTAGGTGAACCGGTGCTTACATTGAAGCTGGGGCGTGGTGGCCGAGGCACTGGCTCTTTACCGGGCGATGTTTCGAACCGGCTCAATGCCCGGACAGATTCCACGTTTCTGGCTGGCCTGAATCCGGCATTTGCGCAGGTCCCATTATCGGATTCACTCCAGACGGTGCTTACGGATACACTGAGCATAATGACTGCCTCTTTGCGAACTGAGGCCGGAGATTCTCTGAAAGACAGGGCGAAGCGCGGGTTGGGGTTTGGAGTGGGCCTGTCATTGCCGGTTACGCAGCGGTTTACGGTGCGCACGGGGATGACGCGGTTTGGCAACATTCGTGAGTTTACGGGCGGGCTTACATTTTATATGAAAACCGCCGATCCTCGAGGCGAAGACGTGAACCCAGACGGTGCATTACGGTCTATGGTTTTTGGTCTGGATGGGACCTATGACACCGAGGTGAAAGAGACATATTTGAACTTGAATCTCAAATACCCGCTGGCACGCGGATACACGCTGGGTGCGGACCTGTTGACGGATTTTGGGGGTTTCAACCGCTTCGGTCTTTCGTTAAAAGGATACTTCATGGGGTTCTGAGCAGGATTGGCGAATCGTTGTTCTACTTGACTTTTGGCCGTTGAGTTTCGATCTTTATGCATTCGTGTTGACCCGTTGAGAGAGACTGGTTGCTGCCGGTTTTTGTCCGGGAACGCATTTTGAGCCGTCTGCCGCGTGTTTTTTGTTCGTGGCTGTCGGCTCTTGCCTTTTTTCGCTCCTATCCAGACAGAGGTACATTATGCAAAGCGGAATTGCCGTGCTGGACTTTGGCGGGCAGTATGCCCACCTCATTGCCAACCGGATCCGCCGGCTTCATGTGTATTCGGAAGTGTTCTCTCCCACAGCAGATGTTTCCGAGTTGGAAGGGGCCTGCGGCATTATTTTGTCCGGGGGCCCTGCAAGTGTGTATGATTCGGACCAGCCGGCATTCAACCCAGAGCATCTGGAGCAGGGGCTGCCGATGCTGGGGCTGTGTTATGGGCATCAGTTGCTCTGCCACCGGTTGGGAGGGACGGTTAGCCCGGGGAGCGTGCGAGAGTACGGGGCTGCGACACTACAGATTCAGCCGGGGGCTGCACTTTTCAGTGGCCTGGGCAACTCCGAGGTGGTCTGGATGAGCCATGGCGATACCGTCCAGAAGCTTCCAGAAGGGTTCGAAATTCTGGGGTCCACGGAGGATTGTCCTTCTGCGGCTGTGGGAGATCCGGAGCGGCGGATCTTTGGGTTGCAGTTTCACCCGGAGGTAGCGCATACGCCCCGTGGGTTACAGATGCTGGACAATTTTCTGACCATTTGCAATGCGCCGCGGACCTGGACGATGGAAGAGTATGCCCAGGTTGCAATGGAAGAGATTCGTGGGCAGGTGGGAGACCGGAATGTATTCTTGCTGGTGTCCGGCGGTGTGGATTCGAGTGTGGCATTTGTACTGCTCAACCGGGCCCTGGGTGCGGAGCGGGTGCTGGGGTTGCATATTGACAATGGATTCATGCGGAAGGGCGAGACAGCGGCGGTGGAGGCGTTCTTGAAGAAGGAGGGGCTTGAAAATCTGGTGATTGAAGATGCCAGTGAGGATTTTCTACTGAGTGTGGAAGGACTGGTGGAACCGGAGGCCAAGCGGATTGCAATTGGACGAACCTTCCTGGAGGTGAAAGACCGTGTGATTGCGGGGCTGAAGCTGGACCCGGAACACTGGTTGTTGGGACAGGGAACGCTGTACCCGGATACGATTGAGTCCGGAGGCACGCAGAACGCGGCGTTGATTAAGACGCACCACAATCGGATTGATTTGATTGAAGAATTGATCGCGCAGGGGAAGGTGGTTGAACCGCTGGCACAACTGTATAAGGATGAGGTGCGTGAACTGGGGTCACAATTAGGGTTGCCGGATGCGCTGGTATGGCGTCAGCCGTTTCCCGGTCCCGGGCTGGCGGTGCGTTGCCTGTGTTCTACAGGAGAGGCGTTGGAGGAAGATCTGGCCGAGGCCGAGGCGAGCGCGGCACGGTTTGCGCGAGAGGTTGGTTTGGAACTGAAGGTATTGCCGCTGAAGAGTGTGGGGGTTCAGGGAGATTTTCGGACGTATGCACATCCGGCGGTGGTGTGGGGCGAGGCAGACTGGGATAGGCTGGAGGCGGTTTCTACGCGGATTACGAATAGTGTGCGAGAGGTGAATCGCGTGGTGTATCTGCTGGGGCCTGAGAAGCCTCCTTCGTTGCGATTGAAGCGGGCGTTTCTGACTCGGATGCGGTTGGACTTGCTTCGAGAGGCGGATCGATTGACGATGGACGCGTTGACGCAATCCGGTCTGATGAAAGAGGTGGCTCAGATGCCTACGGTGTTGCTGCCACTCACGTCGGACGGAAGTGGTGAGGTGGTGGTGTTGCGAGCTGTGGATACCCCGGATTTTATGACGGCTCGTTTCTCCGAGTTGCCGCGTAAATTCCTGGAGGATCTTGCTGAGCAGATTCTGGCGCTGGACGGGATTGAGGCTGTGTTTTATGATGTGACGCACAAGCCGCCGGGAACGGTGGAATGGGAATGAAGGGACGGTGAGGGGACGAGGGGCGAGGAGATTCATCTCCTCGCTGCGTATAAGAAGCCCGGCCTAGCCGGTCTTTTTGAATGGAGCGCGGGGGTTTATCTCCCTGCGGCACCAGGCTTCATACCATTGTTCGTTGATAGAAAGAGAAATGCCGCCGGAATCAGATCCGGCGGCATTTCTCTTTTCTGCATTTACCCGATGGTTACTTCAGCAACATCAGGCGTTGCGTTGCCTGGAAAGATCCGGCATTCAGCTTGTAGAAGTAAATGCCGCTGCTGACCTTCCGCCCACCGTTGTCGGTTCCATTCCATACGATCTGGTAGCGTCCGGCGGTCTGTGCACCGTTCACGAGCGTGGCAATCTGCTGGCCCAGCGCGTTGTAGATGCTCAGGTTTACCGCAACGTTGTCTGCCAGGTCGTAGGCGATGGTCGTTTCGGGGTTGAAGGGGTTCGGGAAGTTCTGGTGGAGGCTGAAGGTGGTAGGAGCTGTAACCACTTCCAGATGCCCCAGGTTTGCAATGGGCGAGAGCAAGTCACGTCCATCTACCAGAATTCCGCTCGCCAGTGTGAAGGGTGTCGCCTGATCGAATTCACCTTTCACCTGGAAGTTCAGCCGGGCGAGGAGGTTGTCTTCTCCTACCTGACGATCCAGTCCGAGCGCGTTCATCACCAGGAGTCGGCCTTCGCCGGCTTCCCGGACCGTGAAGGCTTCACCAGAAGTAAACTGGGTGGCTTCCACGTCGATGGAGGCATATTCGAATCGGTTCGCATCGTAGGTGAGTTCAAATTCGAAGGCTTTGAGAGACGGTACCCCTGTAAGGCGAACTTCTATGCCCGCGAGGGTATTGGGTTTGACCATATCGCCAACCAGGTTGACGGACAGTTCACCTGTTGCCGTGCCGGTTGAAACTGCGGTGCCGGTGAAGGCCGCAACAAAGGATTCACGGTCTGCACCGTCCACGGAACCGTCGCCGGTGAGGTCAAAGCGGGTCTGGCTGCTACCCATTGCTTCTTCGAGCAAGGAGTAGTCCGCCAAGTCCACTGTGCCGTCGAGGGCGAAGTCTGCGCGGGAGATCTGCTGTCCGTTGACCTGACCCAGCCCAATGGCCGAGACCTGGTCGTTCGGGTCAATCACGATTCCGTTTTCCAGCGAAATACCGGGGCGGCCATCTGCAACGGCCTGGAACCGGAAGACGGCTACTTCACCGGAACCGGAAGCTCCTTCTGGACGACCCTGGTGGATGTTGACGGCCGAGACCTGCCCGGGGTTGAACTCTTTGAGCATCGCAAACGTTTCCACATTGCCCAGGTAGGATGTCAGACGGCTGGCGTCTCCATCCAGGGCAGGGGTTACGGTGGCCGCATCAAAGAGCATATCGAAGCTGTAGCCCCGAACGTTCTGGCCATCTTTCAGCGATACGATCACTTCGAAGATCTGACCTTTCTCTACCCACTGCGGCAGTCCGGTCAGAGCAAAAGCGGATGC
>JAQCGA010000175.1 GCA_027619145.1 bacterium
TTCGAGAAGCGGGATGCGGTTGTAGGCGAGTATCTCGGAATTGAGGGGGCGGTGGACCAGGCGGTGGCTACAGCAGGTCCGGTGTGTTTGCTGGATATGGGCGACAATGTGGGGGGGGGCTCTGCTGGAGACGGGACACTGATTGCACACGAAATACACCGGAGGCCTGGGGTGCGTGGGTTTGTGTGTTTGTACGATCCCGAGAGTGTGGCGCTTGCAGACAAGGTGGGCCCTGGCGGCCGGTTGACGCTGCGAATGGGCGGTAAAACGGACGATTTACACGGGCCGCCTCTGGAGGCGGAGGTGGTGGTGCGCGGGCTGTTCGATGGCCAGTTCAAGGAAACGGAAATCCGTCACGGGGGGCGAACGGAGTTCAATATGGGGCGGACGGCTGTGGTGGAAACCGAGACAGGGCTTACGTTGAGTTTGACGTCTCGGCGCGTTGTACCAGTGAGCCTGGGGGTGATGACCAGTTGTAATTTGTCTCCGGAATCATTCGATGCCATTGTGGCAAAAGGTGTACACTCTCCGGTGGCGGCCTATGCACCGGTGTGTAGTGTGCTGATTCGTGTGAACACACCAGGAACAACGACAGCGGATATGCGAACTCTGGAATACAAACATCGCCGCAGGCCGCTGTTCCCATTTGAAGCCATTGATTCCTGGAGTGGGGCGTAATGGGTTTGGTGCCCGAAGGGATTCCACAAAGTGGATCCTGGTGCGAGATAAACGCGGGGGCGATTCGCACAAATGTGAATACGCTTCGGCAACGGCTCCGGCCCGGGGCCCTGTTGGGCGTGGTGGTAAAGGGCGATGCGTATGGCCATGGGCTGGTACCGTGTGCCCGGGCATTTGTGGAGGCAGGAGCAGATTGGCTGGTGGTCAATGCATTGTATGAGGCGGTGGCATTACGAGCGGCTGGTGTGGATGCGCCGGTGTACGTGTGTGGGTACGTGCCGCCGGAGCAGGCGAATCTGGTAGCCGAAACAGGTGTGCGAGTGGTCCTCTTTAGCCAGGTATGTGCAGAGGCGTTTGCGGCGGCCGGGCAAAAGGCTGGCAGGCCGGTGTGTGTGCATATCAAGCTGGAGACCGGTATGAACCGGCAGGGATTGATTGCCGAGGATGCCCTTGCGCTTGCTCGTTTTGTGCAGGGACTCGAAGGGATTCGGCTGGAAGGATTGACCACGCATTTCGCGGACAGTGACAATACAACGGATCACCGTTTTGCAAGAGAACAACTGGATGCGTTGGAACGGGTCCGGCGTCTGCTGGAAGAAGACGGAATTGCGGTGCCTATGGTACATTCGGCCAATTCGGCAGCCACGCTCTTATGGCCGGAAACGCATGGTTCGCTGGTGCGGGTGGGGATTGCGGCCTATGGGCTGTGGCCTACGCTAGAAACGTATGCAACAGCCTGCAATCGGCAGGCCGCCGGTATAGATCATTGGGTGCCGAATCTGGAGCCGGTGCTGTCCTGGCGAACCCGGGTGGTGCAGGTGAAAGAGGTGTCTGCGGGGGAGGATATTGGGTACGGGCGGACCTTCCGCGCCACGGGTTCGATGCGAATTGCGATTCTTCCATTGGGATACTACGAGGGATACGATCGTGGGTTGTCCAATGTGGCGCACGTGCTGGTGCGAGGGGTTTGTGCGCCGGTTCGCGGCCGGGTGTGCATGAATATGACGATGGTGGATGTAAGTACGATTTCGGATGTGGATGTGGGTACGGAAGTAACCCTGCTGGGCCGGGAGGCTGGTGAGGTGTTGAGTGCAGAGATGCTGGCTGAGTGGATGGGGAGTATTCACTACGAGGTGGTGTCGCGCATCCACTCGTGTCTTCCGCGTTTGATGGTGGAGGAACGCCCGTAAATAGAGAATCAGTCGCCCAGGGCCTGCTGGATGGTTTCGAGCAGACGCGGTGGGCTGAAAGGTTTTTCCAGGATGTGCTGGATTCCAGCTTCTTTTAATTGTGCCCGCGCATCCGGGCTCAGGTAGCCGGAGATCACAATAACGGGTTTGTTCAGGTTTTTTTCACGGAACAATTCGGCTACTTCTGCTCCGCTGCAGTTTGGCATCATGAGATCCAGTGTAATCAGGTCGTAGTCTTCTGAAAAAGCCTGTTCGACAGAAGTGATGGGGTAAGGCGAGAATGCAACATCGTACCCGGCCCTGGAGAGCAACATTTCTAGCATTGTACAAAAGTCATTGTCGTCATCAATAATTAAAATGCGTTTGGGCATGCTAAGGTTTCCTATTGGGGCGGAGATATGTGCCGACGTTGCGTGTGCCGGTCTGCATAAAGTTCGCGGTATTTACGCGGCGGGATTCCTTCGATTCTGCGGAAGGCTGCGGTTAATTGCCGGTATCCTTTGAAGCCGCATTTTTCGGCAATGCTGTAGAGTGGTGCGTCTGTTTTCTCGATGAGGTGTTTGGCCGCTTCAACACGGTACCGGGAGAGTTGCTGGCGAAAGGTTTGACCCAGGTGCTCTCGGAACAAGCGGGCTACGTACCGGGAGGAAATTCTGAAATGAGCACTCAGGTTACTTACCGTCAAAGAGGAGTCGCAGGCGTGGGCTTTCACATAGGCATCCAGGCGTTCGGAGAGTACATTTGACGGTTCGGAGATGCGGTTCAGAACGCCCTGGATTGCGGAAAGAAGCCCTCGCTTGTTGAAGGGTTTTTCCAGGATGTCCGTTGCGCCTATTTTCATCGCTTTTACAGCTTTTTGCAGGGTGCCTTCGCGTGTGCCGAAACCGGTGATCAGGAAGATGTGCGTTTCCACTTTTTTTTTGCGCAGATCTTCCAGGACTTCCAGGCCGCTTAACCCGGGCATATAAAGATCTAGCAGAGCCAGGTCGAACTTGCCACCGGCCAACAGGGCCAGCGCCTCGGAGCCATCCTGTACAAATTGCAGGTTCCAGTTTTGCGACGAGAGCATATCCCGGTACATTTCGAGGATGTCGCCGTCGTCGTCTGCGATGAGAATCTGGGCAGACTGCATTGCGGTTTCGACTCCCCTCGATAGGATGGTTGGTACAGATCAAAAATAAACTATGTATGCGCCTTCACTCGCGCAACCTGAAAAATGTGCGTGTACCTGCACTTTGTACGTGTATCGGAACAAATGAGAGGCCAACTTCGTTTTTGAATCGATTTGGGATCCGGTTTCATGAAGAAACCTGGGATTTTTTCAAACGACATCTGGCCATGGGTATCTCTGGATACCGGACGCTGGTACTTTCTTTGCCAGCGTTTTTGTTTGGAAAAATATTTAACCGTGTAGTGTGCGTATGAGGTCGGTATGTGCCAAATGCCAGTCTTCGATCTGGTTGAGTACCACGGCCGAGGTGAGGCTTCCGTTATCCGTGCTTCCCAGCGTTTTGTGAATGTCCGCGCGTTTTTCTGCGGTGTGTTCTCGATTTCGCAAGAAGGTGTTCCATTCGTGGATGGCGGCCCGGTCAAGTTGTCCGCCATTTTCCTGGAGAACCCAGGCTTCAAATTCCAGGTATTGGGGTGTGGTATTGCGCAAAAATGCTACGGTTTTATCCCGGTCCAGTTTGAGGACGTTGAGTACGCGTGCATCCAGGCCACCGCCACAATCCGGGTAGTCCGGGTGGAGCAGGTTGCGGGCTTTGAGGAGTACTTTGAGCCAGGTGCGTGGGAGCTGGCAGACTTCAAGGGGGCCGTAGTCGATGGTGGCAATGAGCGGTACAACGGAGCCCCCCAGGCCGGAGAAATTTGTGCTGAGGTCGCGTTTGAAGAAGAGGGACCAGTCTTGCAGGCTGTTGAGGAGTACGGCAGAGGTGATTTCCCCATCGTTGGGGATGCCGATGTCGCCTGTGGTTTCGGCCAATTTCTCCGGGTTGGTGTGCATGCGGGTACATACGGATTCGTTCCATTTGTCTGTTACAGCACGGTCCAGTGTCACCTGTTCGAGGACCCAGGTTTCAAAGTCCAGGTAGGTGGGCATTGTCGTGCGGAGGTAGCTCAGCGTTCTTTCGTGGTCGAGTTTGAGTATGTCCAGGACGCGCGCGTCCAGCCCGTGGCCCAGGTCCGGGTATTCTTCGTCCAGGATGCCCGCTTTGCGGGTGAGCGTTTTCCACCAGAAACGGGGAAGGTGACAGATTTCGAGCGGGCCGTGGCAGATGCTGCTGATGAGTGGAATCATGCGATAGGCTCCTGTGGGGTTGAATGTCTTAAAAGGGGTCAGGGATCAGGGGTCAGGGGTATTTCTTATAATACACCGTATTTTTTCCAGGCTTCCGCCATGGTGCCGCCGGCTGCGAGGTGGTTGCGTACTTTGTTTTCTTGATTGACTCGTTCAATGGTTTCCGAAATGACTTTATCTTCGGCGTCCTGAGGGATTACGAGGGCACCGTCGTAATCTGCAAAAAAAATGTCTCCGGAGTGTATGGTAACGCCGCCTACCTGGATATCGCAGTCGTAGTCCACTACGCGCGAACGGCCGGTGGTGTCTATGGGGGAGACGCCTTTGGCGAAGATGGGGAAGTCTGCGTCCAGCATTTTTCTGGCATCGCGGGTAAAGCCGTTTACAAAAGCACCGCGAGATTTTCGGGCGCGCATGGCCGTGGCTGTGAGTTCACCCATAATGCCTGGATTCATTTCTTGTTTCCAGGTGGTGACGAGCAGGCTGTTTTCTGTGAGTTGATCAATGGCTTTGATGGCGAGTTCATAGGGGTCGTCGGTGCGCTGGTTGGCGTCGTTCACCATGGTGGCTGCTCGGCCAGCTATGACAAAGTCCTGCCGGAGTGGGCCAATTCCCAGAGCCGGGTCGATGACCTGATTGCGCAGGCCCATTTCGTCCAGAACGTCCGAGAGTACTGCGGCGTAGAAGTGCGTTTCCATGTAATCAAATCGTTGTGTTTCGGTCTCAAATTTCATCGTTCTTTCCCCACTGATCCCGTTGACTTGAATGTTGATATCCGTGCTGTTGGTAAAATTCCATAATAAAAAATCAGGCGTCGATCAGTTTTTGAAGGTAAGCACCCTGCTGGGCGATTTTGTCTTCGTCTTCGCCGGGGCCAAAGTCTTCCAGGGAGAGGTAGCCGGTGTAGCCCACATCTTTGAAGTCCTGCACGATTTGTTGGATGTTTGCAATGCCTTCGCGCATGTCGCTGAATTCCCATTTCCATTTTACGGCGCCGGTTTCATTGTGGCCATCGGTTACTGCGGTGCCGTTTCCAATGTGGCAGTGGGCCAGGTAGGGGCCCAGCAGTTCCATTCCCATTTTTGTGTCTTCGAGGCCTACGCGCAGCATGTTGGGTACGTCATAAATAGCCCCAATACGGTCCGGGTCCAGGTCGCGGAGGAGCTCGATGGTGCGCGAGCAACTGACGGCAACCGTGCCCACGTGGATTTCGTAGAGAATTTTTACGCGGTATTTTCGGGCGAGGTCGATCAGTTCGGCAAACGCGGCGCGGGCCTTGAGGAATTGCGGCCAATAGGGTCGGGTTCGGTCGTGACGAGGTGCGCCTATGCGTACCATGGGAGGCTGGTCCGGATTGATGGCAATGGCACCCTGGAAGAGTTTTTCGATAACGTCATCCTGTCCCAGCAGAACGTTGGGGGCCAGGGCAATGACATTTACGCCGGTGCGTTTGACGGCTTCTCGGATTTGGAGTGCTTTTTTTACAACGTTGTCCGGGCTCACATCGGTGAGGTGCCGACCCCAAAAGGACGGTTCGACATTTTTATCTTCAGGATTGTAACGGCAACGCAGTTCAATGCCTTCGTATCCGTGTTCGGCGAGTTTGTCAAAGGTCTGGTCCAGGTCCCAGTGTGGGAGCATGACCGAGGTGCACGAACGTTTCATGGAGCCTCCGTGATCAAAATTTGGCGCTTTTCCTGCATTGTTCCAGGATGCGCATCAGTTCTCGAGAGTCTTCGCTGGGGATGTAAGGTTTTGCATTTTGGGTGAGTACATCATACAGGTTGGCATAGAAGTCGAGTTGTTTTTCGGGGTCGATCGGGATTTCTTTTTCTTGCCAGGGCAATCGGTCCTGATTGTCATAGCTGCGTCCAGGTGCTGCACCTTCGGTTACTTCCAGGGGTGGAGCTTCGGCGGGGTCGTAGTATTGAATTTTAAACGCTCTGCCTTCCTGGACGGCGGTACCGTATTTTCCGCAGATGTGCCAGGGGGGCGCGGGGATGGCGGTGGCCTGGTTGATTTCTACGTCCAGGAGCTGGCCGCTTTCGGTTTTGAGCCAGGCTTTGACGACATCGTCTGCATCGCCGCGCGTGGCAATGGCCCAGAGGTTACAGTGGACGCGCGTGACGGGTGTGCCGTCGCTGAGGTACATGAGCTGGTCCAGGAAGTGTGCACCGTAGTTGTTGAGCATGCCACCGCCGTTTTTTTTCAGACTTTGCCAGTCACTGCGGCGTGTGTACCGGGTGCTGGTTCTACGCAGGAGGTACACAGGGCCGAGTATGCCGCTATGGATGATTTCTCGAATGGTCTGTGTTTCGGCGGTGAGGCGATGGGGTTGGTATACGAACACCTGGCGGTTGTGCTTTTCCGCTTCTTCCAGGATGCGGTCTGTAGATTTGAGGGTGGTGGTCATGGGTTTTTCCAAGATGACGTGGCACCCTTCCCGAAGCGCTTGCCGGGCCATGCGTTCGTGCAGTTTGGTGGGGGTTGCGATGGCAACGATGTCGGGCTTTTCTTTTTTCCAGAAGGCCCCGTAGGTTTTGTAGGTGCGGCAGCCGGAAATTTCGCGGGCTTCGGCGAGGCGTTCTTCCAGGGGGTCGATGGCAGCGGCGAGGTCGAACCTATCGGATTCGTGTGCGCGCCGGAAGTGGAAGGTCCAGCCGACCCGGCCCAGACCGGCAACTGCAATTTTGAGTTTTGCGGCCACAGGTTCCTCTTCTTCACTGGAGGTGGATGGAGCGGTTGACGGATGCACAATCTCTGTCTATATTCCTGCATCCTTGAACAATATGTTTCAAGAGTACAAAATACGCTCTAAGAGTCAAATGTCCATTAAAATTTCGGCGAGGGTTCAGTGTCTGGCAGTACGTTTTGGCGGAGCGTGTAATCGGCGAGTATTTACCGTATTTTTCCAGAAGACAGGGAGGTTTCGTGGCGGGTGCATCATTTCACAGTGAGGTCCAGGATGTCTGAAGAATGGAAAGATCCAGGGGCTTCCGAAGGGATAAGGGCAACGACAATGCAGGCAGCGATTTTGGCAATGGTTGTGGTGAACTTTCCCATGTTGCTGGTAACGTTTGGCATGGGATATGCGGCGCAGTTTGGGTGGATGGACGTGTCGGTGGGTACGCACGTGAAGGTGGGGTTGATTACGGCTTTTTTAACCATTTTGACCCATACGACGACGATGTTTTACTTTATGGGAACGGGATCGGCTCTGAAGGAGGAAGTGAAGGAGCGCAATTTGGATCCTCAGTTTATGGCCAAAGCTCGAGCGTTTAAGGGGACGTTTTTTTATATGCTGACGTTCGGCATTTTGCTGGCGATGGGTACGGCAATGGTTGGGGGTGGGGCGCATGCGGACTTGTTGCGGCCCGTGCAGAGTGAAGGGCGGACGATGTTTTCAATTTTGCACGAAGTGATGGCTCTTGCGACTCTGGTGGTGAATGTGATTGCGCTGGTGCAAACGCCTGTGAATATCAGACGGAATAATCAGTTGCTGGATGAGTTGGGTGCTACCCGGTAAGGCAAGAGGCGGCTCACGCAAAGACGCAGTCGGAGGCAGGAGCCGGAGACCGCCTGCCGAAGGCAGCCCCGAAGGGGCCGGTG
>JAQCGA010000176.1 GCA_027619145.1 bacterium
GTTTGTGGATGGACGGGCGTTTGGGGCCTGCGGGTGAATTGCTGGCAGAGAGCGATTTTAATGGACGGAACCACGCGCTGTGCTCTGTGGCTGTTTGATGTATTTTTTGTGGGTGGGGCATTTTTTTTTGATTTAAAAAGAGGTGCGTAGTGAGGCTTTCAGGCCGCCTTGGGGGAGGGGTTCAAGTTCGAGTTTGGGGGTTGTGGTGGGGCGGGTAGTGCGGGCGATGCTTGCGGCGTTGAGGGCGCTGGCGAAGCGGTTGAAGATGAGTGCGCCTACAAAGAGGAATGCTTTTTGTTCGGCGGAGGTGGATTTGCTCCGCAGATCTTGAAATTTGAGCCGGGAGGCTTCTGTGTCCCACTCCCAGATCTGGCCCGGGGTTTCGGGGCGGAGGTTGGCCAGGTCGCCGGCGAGGAAGCGTTCGCGGGTGTTGCGTTCGTAGATGCTTTCAAAGAGCGCTACTTCTTCAATGAAGGATTCAGATTTGTCTGCAAGGGGCACGCCGGCGTGTGCGGCGGCGTAGGAACGGTAGGTGTCCGTGCGTGTGGATTCGAGGAATCGGAAAGCGAAGAGGCCGGTCCAGAAGAGGCCTTCGGTGAAGAGGAAGAACCGGCTGGAACGGCGGCCACCGGCGTAGTGTTCTCCGGTACCGGGCAGGAGGAGGGAGAGCAGGGCGGCTTTCCCGGGAGATTTCTCCTGCGCACGTGCTGCGTTGGGCAGGAGAAGGGCCAGGATCAGAATGCAGGAGATGCAGGTGTTTCGTGTTTTTTTCATGGGCTTGTAGGTTAGAATCGGGTGTTGATGGCGAAAGAGGGTGCGGTGCGACCTTCGGCATCTATGGGTGAGAGGTGAACCCAGAACCGTCGGGGCGTCTGGTCTTGATCGAGAGACCGGGCATGGGTTGAGGCGTGAATTGCGCTGATAACGCGGTTGATTACGGCAAAGCCTATGACGACAGAAGCACGTTTGAGGTTTTTGTTGCTGTCGTTGCGCTGGTTTTCATAGTCTTCGCGCAGGTTGGAGAGCGTGGTCAACTTGGAGGCATCGGTGAGGGTGACGTCAAAGTCTGCGGTTACGTCGCTCCAACCGAAGACGAACTGGTCGTATTTGCCAATCATTTCGTAATATTGCTGGGTGTCCACTTTTTCGCAATTGGGGCCGTCGTGTTTACAGGGGAGGGTTTCGGTTTCGTTGTAGGGTGAACCATGTGACCGGTTGTAGGCCTGCCACTCCAGGTAGCGGGTTTCGTTCCAGTTCTGGTCTGCAAAGACGCGGAAGTCTGCTTTCAGGTCATTGCCTTTGCTGCGCCAGCGGGCCCAGTTGATCCATGTGAAGGCTTCTACGCCTATGAAGACGGCGGCGAGGTTTGGGGATCCAGTATAGAGCTGGCCGAGGCCGGGTACGACGAGGGACATGAAGAAGGCTGCTTTGGAGGAACGGGATGTTTCATGTGTAGAGGCGTTGTCCTGGAGGAGTGGGTTGGGTAGCGTGGTTTGCTTTGGGTGGAGCGAGAGGTTGTGGCGTATGGGGGGAAGGTCCGCGGCGTGGGTGGCGGTGGAGATGGCGAGGAGGAAGGTGAGGAGGAAGGTGAGGATCAGGTGCCGCATAAAAGCTCCTTTGGGACGTCAGGATTCAGGAGATTGGGAACCCCCACCCCGGTGTCGGCGACCCCGTGTCGCCGACCTACTTCTGTCTACGCGACAGAAGTAAGCAAGAACGCGCTCGCTCAAACGCCGCGAGGGGCTTTCAATTTGGTTCGGTGGAAGGCCGTGACGCAGGAGGTTCCGTGCTCCAGGGGCGTACACGAGGGCCACAGGGGTTCTATGAAAAATGATGTTGGTGTTTCAAGGCGATGCTGTCAAAGGCTGGGTGAGGGTTTAATGGGCTGAGCCTACGCTTTCAAGATACCCAAAGAGCAGGGTAAAGTAAAATTTGAGTCCGCTTCTTTGGGTGGGGTCGCCGGGTTCGATTAAGGGGACGGTGTCGAAACCGTAGGCTACGTCGAAGCTGATGCGCGTGGGGAAGATGTAAAAGGATGTGGCGTCGTAGCGGATCTGGGCCCCCACGTCTTTTTTCCAGCCGCGTTTGAGCGGGTCGTCCATGGCGTTGCCGTCCCAGGCGCGGCCAATGCCGGCATAGAGGGAGCCGTAGATCTGGTCCGAGTAGATGGGGCCGGTCTGGCGGTTAATGCCGCGCCAGAGGGGGAAGCGGTAGGCGGTCCGCAGCATGGCGGCGCGCCGGCCTTCCATGCTGTAAAAGGTATATCCTTTCATGTACGAAAGGCCGCCAATATGGAGGTCAAAGAAATCGTCTACGGCGTGGTCTAAAAAGCCGCCGTAGAAACGAATGCCCAGGGTGTTGCGGCCGGGGCCGAGGGGTACGTGTTCGACCCAGTCCAGGGTGGCCTGGTTGTAAAAGAAATGGTCGTAGACTTCGATGAGCAGAGAGCTGTTTTCTTTGAAGTCGCGGAGGAAGAAGTTGAAAAACCGGTCGTAGCGGAAGGTGATTTCGCGGCCGGAGTGGGGGTTGATTTCGGAGTCTCGGGCAAAGCGGATGGAGTTCAAGCTGTATGTGAGGGCCAGGTCGAAACCGTTGAGGTAGGTAGCCCCTACGGTGGATCGGTTGAGGCCATTGAAGCGAGCCTGGTCCAGGACCCAGGAATAACGGCTGAAGATAAAGCGGCCGTCGAGGAGGCCTCCTCGACGCATTTTATACTTCAGGCCCAGGTTAATTTCATTGAGGCTGAAGGTGCGGTCGTAGATCCGGAAGTCCTGGTCCCGGTTGATGACGTCTTCGTCCACATGCCGGGTGGCACGGAAGGCTTCCAGGAAGAGGGTGGGTCGCAAGCGACGGTATTCGTAGAGGGCGAAGAGGTCTATGTCCAGGTTGGTTCCGATGAGGCCGCCAACGAAGAGGGTTTGTTTGCCCATGACGTCATCTGAGGAAGTAAAAAAGCCCAGTTTTGGAGCGCTATCGTCCAACGCAATTCGGGGAAGAATGGAGAGGGTGGAGAATTCGTTTTTGTAGGGTCGAGTCTTTTCAATTGGAATTTCTGTTGTTGCTACTTGTGGTGTTGGAGGTGTGGGACCCACGGGTGTAAAGGTGTCGTCGGGTACAGGTTCCCACACGCCGCGGGCATCGATGGTCCGGATTTCGAAGGCGTTTTTTCCGTAGTGAGAAAATGCAATGCGTCCGCTTTGGGGATTTACGTGGGGTTGAATGGCACCGCCGACGGTGCGGGTGATGCGATGTACAGCGCTGGTTTCGAGATCCAGGTGATAGAGGTTGAAGATGCCGTCCAGGTCCGAGGAGAAGACGAGGCCGGTTCCGTCCGAGGTCCAGCAGGGGTCGCGGTCTGTGCCGGAAGATGCGATGGTCAGGGTATAGGGGCCGCCGTTTGCCGGGATGAGTGCAATGCTTCGGCTACCGTCAGGCGTGAAGATAGAGAAGACGATGTTCTGTCCGTCTGGAGACCATCGAGGGGTGAACACCTGGGTTCCGTCGGTAAAAGAGGTAAGGGTTTTTACCTGTCCGGTTTCCACGTCCTGGAGCGCCAGGTTTGCGGAGCCGGCGCCGTTTTGTACGAAGACGATGGTGTGTTCGTCTGGAGAATAGGCGGGGTACACGCTACGCAGGCTGTGGGAGAGGCGGGTTTCACCGGGAGGGAGAGCACTGGAAAGGCCGACCATGGCTTTGAATGAGCCAAAGAAGCCGCTTTTGAGCGGTACGGAGGGATCTACCGTATAGAGGTCCCAGAATTTTGAGCCGTGTGTATTGGGCGCACTGCGCCGGGAGAAAAGTAATTTTTTGCCGTCTACGGACCAGTCGAAAGAGGTGTGAGCACCGGGGGCAACCAGGTTGAGGGAGCTGTCTGAGAAGGTGTAGGTAAAGAGGTTGGTGCGGCCATAGTCTCCGCCGGTATTGGAGAGGAAGGCCAGTTGTTTGCCGTCTGGCGACCAGTGGGGGTGATAATTGGCGTAGCCGTCTGAGAAGACAGAGTCGCCGATTGCCGGGTTTCCAATTTCGGCCTGTTGGACGCGGTAGCGTTCTTGTAGTGAGGCCACCCACTGCCGGTGGAGTTCGCGGCCAGAGATGCCCAGGGCATTTTGAATGGCACCGCTGAAGTCTGTGCGCCACCAGGTTGCCATGTTGCGGTAGATTTCGGATAGTTTTTCTTCGCCGAAGGTGTTGGCAATATAAAGGGTAAGGGCGTAGCCGTGGTCGTAGACTTTTTCGTAGCCGAGGCCGGTTTTTGCGCCGAAGACGCTCATTTCTTCGTAGGTGAGGAGGGTGTTGTTCAGGGTGGCCATGCGCAGGATCATGTCCCGGTGGGAGTCCCAGCGGTCATAGTGTACGCCTTCGGCCATATACTGGGCGGTTCCTTCGGCGAACCAGGGAGGAACAATGGTGAGCGGGACGGCATAAGAGGCCAGGGTGTTGGGGTAGCCGGTGAGGATGTCTTCGCGGCGGCCCTCGCTCTGGTAGCCGAAGTAATGAAAATAAAATGCCGGGATGCGTCGGGGGCCTTTTCGCGCGGTTTGGAGAGAGACCATATGGGTGAATTCGTGGGTGAAGACGTTTTTTAACCAGTCGGTTTTTGTACCCCGAAATTCAAAGTCCAGGTTGAGGCTGGATGCCCAGATTTCCATGGTGTTGTGGTAATAAAAGGCGGCACCGTTGGCGTAGTCATCTGTGTCTTTGAGGATGAGGCGAATTTTTTCGTCTGGCTCGAAGGCGTAGAAGCGGGTGACGGGACCGTAGGCTTCTTCTGCGGCGGCAACGGCACGTTGGGCCAGATTTTCCAGACCCTGGTGGTAGTAGATTTTGAAGTGCTCGGTTTCCAGGACCTGCCAGTCCAGTTCGGGGTGGTTGTTGTCACCGGCGAATTGGGCGCGGGTAGGCGCGGCGAGGGCCAGGAGGAGGCACAGGGTGAGAAGGATGGTTGGTTTGGTCATAGTGTAGGATGATCTACGGGGGATTGGGCCCTGCCCCGGTGTCGGCGACCCCGTCTGGGGTCATCGGATGATGGCAGCTTTAATGAAGCGGACTTCGCTACGGTTTGTGCCGATGGCTTCGATGCGGCAGATGTAGAGGCCGCTGGCGTAGTCTGTGGTGTCCCAGGGGATTTCGTTTTCCAGGTTGGGTACCGGGTTGTCAAGGGCAAGGCGATCTACGATTTCGCCCAGAGCATTGAGGACAATGACGTTGATTTGTGCGGGTTCGGCCAGGAAAAAACGAAGGGTAGCCGAAGGGTTTCGGATGGGGTTGGGATAGACATACACGCGACTTTTGGGCAGGAGTGCGGTTGTGGAGTCCGAGGGAGCGTTCTGAGGTGTTTGAAGGAGGCGACCGGTGTTGCCGGGGTTGCCGCCCAGTTGGCCCCAGGCGATGCGGGTGCTGGTAAATCCGGGGACCAGGGTTTCCATATGCCAGAGATGGACCGAGCCGTTGTCTGTGAAGGCGACGAGTTCTGTGGTGCCGTCGTTGTCCAGGTCATCTAGCAGGGGAGATGTGCGGACGGGGCCGGAGATGGGAAGCGGGAAGCCGGGCAGCGCGTGTCCACTGCTGTTCAGACCGTAGAGGAGGCCCCCCCGGGAGGCAATAAAGAGTTCCAGGAGGCCGTCGTTGTCCAGGTCCGCAAGAACAGGAGGGGCTTCTATTGGGCCGGTTGCGTCTTTGAGCGGGAAGTCCAGGGGGGTATCGGAGACGGTGGCACCGTTGAACTGCACGGCCCAGATGCGCCCCTGGCCGCCAAAGAGGATGTCCACGTAGCCATCGTTGTTGAGGTCTGCCAGGACAGGTGAGGAAGTTGCGCCTCCGGGTACGGGTTTGCTGTGGGCCATCAGGCCATTGGCAGTGAAGATGGAGATGGTGCCATCTTTTGAGAGCAAGACAATCTCATCCTGGCCGTTGTGGTCCAGGTCTGCCAGAACAGGGGCACCCTGGGCGGTGTCTGGCAAGGTGGCGAGCTGGCGGAAGGTGTTGGCGCTTTCTACAATGAAGACGGCACCGGTGCCGGTGAGTGCGATGAGTTCGCTGGACGCATCTGTGTCTATGTTGCCCACTGCCAGGCCAGTGACAGGGCCAGCATTTAAATTTACGCTGCCGTTGCTGGTTCCTTGATCTGTTTTCCAGGACCCCCATGAGACAGCTCCGTGAGTCCAGGCCCAGATATCTGTTGTCTGGTTGTCCGGGAACGGAGCAATAACCGGGGGGGCGGAGATTTCCGGCGGTGGACTGAGGGCCCAGTCTATGGCGGTGGCGAAGGTTTCGTTGTCCATTTGCATGTAGAGCGTGTTGCGGTCTGCATAAATGAGTTCATCTTTTTCGGCACCGCGGCCTGTGGTGATGAGGTTGCCCACGGCCGGAGGGAAGGCGGTGTGGAACCGGAAAGGGGGATCTGGCTGGGAAAGAAAGGGTTCACCCTGCACGGTGAGAGGATATTCTCCCGGGGTTTGTAACTCGTCATTGGCGGTGCTGCGCAGGATTTCTTTGCGGCCGTTGCTGTTCAGGTCCAGGGCCCGGGGTGCCTGGAGGCCGTTGGGAGGAAGGCCGGTTACGGGCCAGGCGTCCTGCTGGTGGGCAAAGGTGATGGCCACAGACATGGTATCTCCGGGCGGACTGAGGACTTCGACTTTGATGCCCGTGGAATACCCCAGGTTGCTGTTCGAGTTGGGTACGGTTTCAGGGCCAAATACGGCTGTGCCGCCCACGTAGAAAGGATCGGCGGGTCCACCTTCGATGTCGTCGAGCAAGATGATGCCGCTTTGTACTACGCGGTCTGCGGAGATGTTGCCAATGTCTTCGAGGCCGTCGGCTTCTTCCAGGGAGATGCCCCGCCGGTACTGACCCTGGGCAATGCGGTAGTTCGGGTTGCTGTTGACCGGATGGTCTGGACTGGCGGCGTTGATCACGGTTTCATCGATGTGCCAGATGAGGATGCCCGAACCGGGGATGAAGGCGTCGTAGTCATCTACGGAAAGCCAGACGCCCTCTTTTCCTGGACGGGAGAATTCGATGTTGGGAACCCGTCCGTTGACGGTCAGGCGGGAGATTCGGTTTTCGAGGAGGAAGTATTCGGTGGCGCTGATGGGAATTTTAACGGCCTGGGGCAGGGATGCATCCACGTGGGGAGCTACGATAGAGACCGTACTGTTGCGCGTAATGGTTTGCGGCGTGAGCCAGCCGAGGCGCATCCGGGACCAGGCCAGCATTCCGCTGGGGATGAAGCCGACGAGAGACGTGTCTCCGGGGTCTCCGGAAAGGGCGGTGAGTCCCAATCGGGTAGTTGATGCGAGGTTGTTGCTGCCGGTATCCATCAGGCTCCAGTCGCCCACGGCTGGCAGGTCATCTTCAAAATTGGAAAGGCCGGGCAGGCCGAGTTGGCTGGCGAAAAATCGGGTGAGGGTGCCGTTGAGGCCGCCTTTGCCGTCTGTGCCAATGGCTTCAGGCAAGAGCATTCCGCTGGTGATGGTGGTGGTGCCACCATCTACTGAGATTGGGCCTCCGGCGTACTCGATCAAGTCTGTTTGATCCAGGAAGGCCGAGGGAATGTCGTTGAGTGCCTGTTGGCCGGCTTCGGCACCCAGCCCGGCGTGGAAGACGACAAAGGCATCAAAGGCCGAGAAGTCCAGGTTGATGTTTTCGGCGGAATCCGCAGCCGCAATACCGTCTCGAAAGAGCCGGGTAATGCGTTCTGCAACTTCTCGGCGGGTGGGGCCGGTTCCGTAATCTTTGGGGGGGGTGGCCAGG
>JAQCGA010000177.1 GCA_027619145.1 bacterium
TTGACCCAGGGGCGGGGAGACCCCGCCCCTACGGGTGGTTGTGTCGATTACGAGGATACCGTGGAAATGGTTGGGCATGGTAACAGATATGTCGAGATTAACATGTGGATATTTTACCGGGATTTCCTCCCAGGAATTTGAGATAATTTTTCCGAATTTATTTTTGATCATCATACCATTCTTGATCTCTCCCAGGATACATTCTTTTCCCTGTGTACAAATGGTTACAAAATACGCACCCGATTTTGTATAGTCGTATCCACGCAATCGAATTGACCGACGATGATGTTTATCCGGATCGAATTTCATGGTTTTGTAGGGGCGGGGTTCCCCCGCCCCGGTTTTTGTTTTTGTTTGACGTCACCCATCCAGCGGCACGAGCCTCAGCGCGTTCTGGAAACAGATCTTGTCCATGACGTCCTGTGGTAAATTCAGGGTGGGCAGGAATTCTTGGAGTTCATTGCCTTTGCTGTCCCGACCATAGAGGAGGCGGTCCGCGAGGCGCAGAATGAATTCTCGACCGTGTTCCACATCGCGCCGGATGGCGTTGATGCCGGACCCGGCCGAGAGGTCGGCATAGAGGTTGGGGTACTGGTCGAAGAGGCGGTGCAGTTCGCCACCCGGTGTGACCGGGCCAGGGGGATAGGATTCGAAGGCGGTGTTTGCATTTCCGCTAATGAAGCGCCAGAAGCCGGGAGCATGGCCAATAAAGATGGTGTCCGGGCAGGCCTGGAGCGCACGTTCGAGGGGTTCCATTCCGCCGCCGTACCAGATATTCTGGTACACCATGTTGCCGTTTTGATCCGGGCGGTAGGGCACGTCCATGTGGAGGACGACCGGGGCACCGAGTTTGCCTGCACGACGGAAGAGTTCGATGCTGCGTGGGTCGTCCAGGAGTAGCCGGTAGCTCCATTCGCCGCAGACGCGTACGCCGTACATTTCGTACGCGGTTTCAAAGAGGTCTGCGGCGTGTTCTTCATATGGGCAGGGGCAGTACCCGGCAACAAAGCGTCCGGGATACCGCTCGCAGGCGGCCAGGATGTGGTCCAGGGTGGCACCGCCGTGCGTGCCATCTGGCCGAAAGTTGAGTGGGCTGAAGTTGCCGGAAGAGGACGGTACATCCTGACCGGGAGGTAGATACCAGGTGAGTAACCAGGCGGTGTGGATACCAAATGCGTCCATTTCGCGGATGACACCGGTGGCGTCCAGGCGATGGTAGTTGACGTGGTTGTGTGCATCGATGAGCATTGTGGAACTCCTGGGAGCGCCCTCACCCCGCCCGGCAGAGCCGGGCACCCCTCTCCCGCATTGCGGGAGAGGGGCCGAGTGTTGGGTGTTGTGGAAGTGAAGGGTTTTGGATTTTTCCTCAGGCCTTTTAACGTTAATCTCCCCCTCTCTCGCGCTGCGGGAGAGGGGGCCGGGGGGTGAGGGCTATTCCAGCCCGAAGATTTCAAGGCTGTTGCGATAGATAAGTGCTTCAACCTGGTCTTCGTTCAGGCGTGGAAGCGCGGTGCCTTCCAGCATGTTGTTGAGGCTGCGCAGGCCGTCTACGGAGGCGTTGATGTTGGTGAAGGGGTAGTCTGTTCCGAAGATGAGTTTGTCCCATACACCGTATTCCTGGACGAGCATGAGGCTGTTGTAGAGTTGGAAGGGACGGTAGTGGAGTGCGCTGACGTCGGCGTAGACGTTGGGGTGTTTGCGGATGACAACGACGCATTCACCTTCGTACGGGTGGCCGAGGTGGGCCATGATGATTTTGACGTCCGGGAAGCGCGTGGCCACGGGGTCCAGGTGGCGTGGCAGGGTGCATTCGAGCGGGGCCTGTGAGATGAAGGTGGTGCCGGTGTGGAGCAAGACGGGCAGGTTGTGTTTTTGTGCGTATGTCCAGAGCGGGTCCAGGAGAGCGTCGTCTGGCCGGAAGCCAGCGTACATGGAGAGAAGTTTGATGCCTTTGAGGCCCAGGTCCTGGTGGCCTTCGCGCAGTTCATCTTGCCAGCCGTCCTGTGTGGGGTCTACGGAGAGGAAGCCGATGAGGTCGTTCGGGTGCTGGGCCACGCAGTCGGCCACGTACCGGTCGTCTACCCACATACCGCTCAAGCGGGCTTTCCCTCCGAAAACGACGGTGCGCGTTTTTTCTCGTGCGGCGGCACGGTAGTCTTCGTAGTGCACGGTGAGGTCCATTTCTACATCGCCCCGTGCACGGCGGGCCTGTGTGCGAAAGTCGTCGTTGAAGTGTTGTGGGTATTCCCATACGTGGCAATGGATGTCGATGATCATGAGAGATGCCTTTTTGTGAAAAATTTCAAAATCGGTCCGGTGGAAGGTCGTACGCACTGTGGCCCGGTATTCCAGAGGCTTCGAGAGAACCGTGGTGCCCCTATCCTCCGCGTTCGCTGGCGTAGCAAGAATCCATCTCAGAGAAGCGTTGCAAGATCGAAATCAATAACAGGCAGTTGCGGACAAACTCAAATATTCGCACATTTGCAGGTTTTGCCTTTCGTAGGGGCAGGCCCCCGTGCCTGCCCGGCGCTCTTCGAGTTAATCGAGTGGGCGCTACAGCGGATCTACCCGTACAAATGTATTTTTCTCTTTGCTCACACGGAGAGGATTCCGCAAGGAACGACCGAATCCGTCCCATTCTACGACCATAACGTCTCCGTCTTCGAGAGAAACGCCTTCGCCAAAGCTGAATGCGTCTGCACCAAAAAAGTGGATGTGTGCATCGCCGGGCCGTCGGTGGAATTCATATTTGAAGTGGTGGTGTTCCATGTTTGCCAGGCTGTGAGACATGTTCTTTTCCCCGGTGGCGATGGCGCGGGACCAGAGGGGTTTTCCGTTGCGTTCGATAGAGACGGTACCGGAGACGTTGTTGAAGTCCGGGTCAATGATGAGTTCGGGGCCCAGAGAGCAGACGCGCAATTTGGAGGGGGCCAGGTAGAGGTAGTTCTTTTTTTCAGTAACATGGTCGGAGAATTCGTTGCTGGTTACCATGCCAATACGCCGGGGTGTGCCGTTGGGTGCAATGATATATGCACCGGCGATTTCGGGTTCTTCCCCGCCGTCGCCTGCATAGGGAGGTACGTCGAGGGGTTCACCGTGGGCGCGTAAAACTGTGCCGCAACCTTTGTAGAACCACTCGGGAGATACGCCGAAGGTTCCGGATTTGGGTTTACCGCCTTCGAGGCCCCATTGATACATGCGCATGCTGTCTGTGACGGGGGCTTCGTTGCTTTCCTGGGCGTGCATGGCCTGGCGGTTGTCCACGCTGGCTTTGTGGGTAAGGCCTGTTCCGGTAACCAGGCAGCGGGTGGGTTCGCCCGGGTGGTCATAGGCGGGTAAGAGATGCCAGTCTGACGTACCGTTGTAGAGGGCGTCGTAGTTGAAGCGTTCTTCGGAGAGGCTGGATTCTATTTCGGAGAGGAGCGAGGCGCCGGTGCGCAGTACGGTGTTGGCCAGGCCGAAGACGGAGGTGTGGCCGCTGAGCAGGATGCCATCTTTGTCGTCAACTTTTGCAATTTTTCGGCCAAGTTTGGGATGGATGATCTGAATGAGTCGGGTCATAATACGTCCTCCTCCACTTCCGCCACAATTCTGCAGGGGAGCTGGGTGATTGTTGGAAACCGGACCGGAAGCACAGTGAGTGTGACGTGTGGAACAGTGAGCCGGTGCAGGTTGATGGGGTAACAGACTGTTGCGATGTTGTTTTTAAAGAGGGCCGGGAAGACGCCGTGCAGTTCCTGGCTTTCGTAGATGTCCGAGACGAGAAGGTGGATGCCGGTTTGCACGATCCACTGTACGGCGTCTGTCGTCAGGTACACGCTACGTTCTTCAATGTCGTCGAATCGGCGTTTTCCCAGGGCGTTGATTACCAGGGCGTTTCCGACTGGTCCGGGACAGGCGGATTCCAGTTCGGCGGCGGTGACAGCGCCGGAACCATCGGTTCGATCCAGGTGAAGAATGGTGGCACGGGTCCGGTAGAGTTTTTCCAGCGGGTACGTTGCGGCATCCAGGCCGTCATCGGTTTCTTTGATGTGGCCGGGAAAGTCGATGTAGGTACCGAGCATGGAGTCGTGCTGGAAGTGATAGATCATGCCGGTGTAGGTGACACTTCCGTGGCCAATGGGGCGTTCTTCGAGGGCGAAGGTGGGGCGGCCGTATTGAGATTCCTGCGCGGGCAGGGTCAGGTCGATGCAGGTGGTGTGTTTCATTTTAAGGAGTGACGATGTCTCCGGATTCCAGGCTTTTCAGGCCAATTTGTTTGATTTCGTCGGCTGTGGTATTGGCATCGCCGTAGAGTTCAAAGATATATTCGATCTCGAATGTTTTTCCAGCAGGTACTGGGGCTTCGCCGGGGTTGAGGTTGACGTGGACATCAATATAATTTCCGCAGACGGAATAGTGGAGTTTTTGTTCCGGGTGTTGTGGGTTTTTGATGAGGGTGAG
The DNA here is from genome assembly GCA_027619145.1 of bacterium. The sequence goes on from JAQCGA010000177.1 coordinate 4,444, forward strand.
GACGTTGCCCCGGTCTGTGGCGAAGAGGCCGTAGAAGAGGCGGTCGTCGTTGCTTTCTCCTGGGGAGGATACGCTGGTGTCCGGGCGGTACGTGTAGATGGTTGATGTTTTGTCGCGCTGGACAAAGAGGACCATGTCGTGGAACCAGGTTTCTACCAGGCGGGAAGGGTAGGGGAAGATGTCTGAGAATTCGATGTTGGGGTCATCCCACTGCTGGAGGATTTCCATGCGCATCCGTACGTTCATGCGGGGGCGGGGGTGGTTGTAGGGCATGGAGAGCCAGAGTTCGGATTGTGCGCGCTGATTGGGATTGGTGCCCCGGAGGTAGAGGGCAATTTCGTCCGGGCCGTTTTTTTCTATGACGAAGTCTTTGATGAAGTTGCAATATTGATGTTTGGAATTCCCGCAAGATTTGAACCAGGCCATGGGGATTTCCCAGACGGCAGGTTCGGTCTGGTTGTGGTCTGTGACCCGGTGCACTGCGCAACTGAAGAGGTCCAGTTCGAAGGCGGGGCGCTGTTTGTTGTGGCTGCTCCAGATGACGAGGTCGCGGCGGTTGCCCGCGCGGCGCTGGAGGTCCACGCCGGTACTTTCGCTCTGGTACACGGCCTGGATGCCGGGAGTTTTTTTTATGCAGATTTCTGTGGGTGTGTTTCGGTTCAGGGGTGTGGAGAGGACCACGTGATCTACGGAGTCGTTGCGGTGGGACATTTCCATGACCACGCAGATGTCGTCTGTGAGTTCGCCTTCGGAGATGAGTTGCGGCAAGATCGGTTGACCGTTGACGGTGGCTGTGACGGCACCTCTGTGGCGAGGGTCGGTTTTGCGGCGATAAAAGCGCAGGCGTGCGGTTCGTTCCAGGGGGTCCGGGGGGAAGGTGATGTGGACCTGTGTGGGGTCACCTTGTTCGATTTCATATACGCCGTCTTCATCGGAATAACAGCGGAAGCGTCCGGCGGATACGGTCGGTTTTAGCGGGTTCTGGACGGCGGAGATGCGGCGTTCCAGGTCGGGCACGTTATCTGAATGGGAGACGACGAGGGTGGCGGCGTGTGTGGTATCGCCGTTGATGGCGGCACCTTCGAGCCAGTTCAGGCGGATGTTGGGGCCTTGTTCGGTGACAGATGCGGTGACGTTTCCACTGTCGCAGGCCCAGCCCATGTTGTGCCAGCCCCATTGCTGCATGCCGGTAGGCCAGTGAGAGGCGTAAAAGGGTGGCACACGGCCATGATCGGTTGTCCAGTCCAGGGCATGGCCTTTGTCACGGGCCCAGTAGAGGGCTGTGGATGTGTGTTTGCCTTTGAGGAGGATGGATTTTCCGGGCAGTTGTTCACTAAATGGGATGGTTTGTGCTTCCGGTCCGGTAATGGTTTTTGTACCGAGGGCAATTTCCTGGCAATCGGGTTCGCCCTGGATTTCGAGATAGGCGTCCTGCACAGGGCCGTGGCCGGCCAGGTCCGCGGTTTTTAGTGCGGTGGTGATGTGGAGGTCGCCTTCCGGGTAGATCCAGATGTCCTGCCTGCCGTCGCCGTGGTAGTGGCCGTGTTCGTCCAGGAGGTCGAAGAAGATGCGCATGCCAATGCGTACCGGGCCTTCTTCCAGAAAGTGAAATTTGGGCGCGGGGTCGTTTTCCTGGCGGATGAGTACGGATTGGCCGTGGTCCGGTGTTCCATCTTCGGAGTGGCAGACAAGGCGCATCCGAGCGGCAATGTGGAGGATGGACCGACTGAGACCAACGCCAGTATCTTTTCCATCTGGGCCGATTTCGAGGACACCGCCTTTGTATTTTGCAAAACTGGCAGCTATGTTTCCAATTCGTCCTTTCCAGTGGGTGCGGCAGTCCACGAAAACGCCGTGGTGTTGCATCTGGATTTCCTTTCGGTTCAGGCTTATTGAGTGCCAGGAAGGGGAGGTTCCTATTTAACCATAATTTTTCTGGATTTCAATTAAAACTTTGTGGGTGGTTCCATCGTCTTACGTTTTGAAGACGGTGCGGTTTACATATTTTGTTACAGGGAGCGGCTGGATGACAGATGCCGAGCTGGTTGCACGGTTTCTCGCAGGAGATGTGGGTGCGTTTAATACACTGGTGCGACGGTGGGAACGGCCCGCATACAATTTTATTTTGCGGTACGCGGGCAACCGGGAAGAGGCGCGGGATTTGTGTCAGAAGACCTTTATCCGGGTACATAAAAACCTTCGCCGATTGCGCGACCGGGAGAAGTTCAGTACGTGGTTTTATCAGGTGGCGTTGAATACCTGCCGGGATGCGGCTCGGAGCCGGCAGCGGCATCCCACGTGTTCGCTGGATGGAATGGAAGAGGTGGATCTGGGCACCGTGTCGGAGATGGTTTCCTCTTCCATTCAGCCGGACGCGGTGGCGCACAATTTGGGAGTGCGTGAGTTGCTAAACCGGGCACTGCAGGCCATTCCTGAAGAACAGCGCGTGGTGGTGGTGATGAAGGAGTATCAGGGGCTGAAGTTTGTGGAGATTGCCGAGGTGCTGGAGGTACCGCTGAATACGGTAAAGTCACGGATGTATTACGGGTTGAATGCGTTGAGAAAATTATTTGAGCAGTGGCAGATTGATGAGGAGATGGTGCGATATGACGTGTGATATGAAGGAAGAGCGCCTGATTGGGTTGATGTACGGAGAACTGGATCCTGCGGAGCAGGAAACCGTGGCGGCACACGTGGCAGGTTGCGTTTTGTGCACGCAGGCGATGGCGCAGATGTCACAGACGGGCCGGATGCTACGTGCGTGGCCAGATGAGGAGCCGGGAATGGACCTGGTGTTTGTACAGGACCGAGCACCGTTCTGGAACGCACTGGTTCCGGACTGGTTTTCCGGGTGGGGTCGGTTTGCCGCAGGGGTGGCCATGGGAACGGCCGTTGTGCTGCTGGCACTGATGTTCCTGAATTTTGAGGCGGAGTACCAGGATGGGTCCCTGCGGTTATCTGTGGGGAAGAGGTCTGCGCAAGAAGCCGTGATGGACCCGATGGAGCGACCGATTACGTTGCGGGAATTTGCGGAGCTTCAGGAACAATCCATCCGCGTCATTCAGGAGTTGATTCAGAATTCCGAAGAGCGTCAGCAGGAGACGGTGGGGTTTGCATTGAGTCAGTTCGCCCGGGACCTGGAGGCGCAACGACAGCGAGATTTACAACTGGTGGGGCAGGGGTTGGAAGGTGTGGAATACAGTACCCAGCGTCAATTGCGGCAACTGGGACAGTTGATTACGTTGACCTCACAGGGTGGACAATAACATGCATCGCGTGCGGGTAGAAATAGGATGTGGTATTGATA
>JAQCGA010000178.1 GCA_027619145.1 bacterium
GGCTTCAATGAGGGCTTTCGCGTCTGCCAGGTGTGCGATGGCCTGTGCACAGGCGATTTCTTTTTTGTCATCGGGCAGGTCCATGGCGTGGCCTTCGTAGCCCATCACGCCGGCCAGTTGTACGCCGGGAGCCGCGTGGGCCTGTTGCGCCAGTTCGAGGGCGGGCTTTCCGGGTGCGGTACCACAGCGGCCCATGCCGATGTCCACTTCAACGAGGACGCGGATTTCTACGCCTACGGCCTGTGCGGCTTCGGAGATGGCCTGGATGTGCAGGGGATGGTCTATGGCGACCATGACGTCTGCGTGGCGGCGGAGGTTGACCAGGCGCGCCATTTTACGTTCACCTACGATCTGGTTGGCTACCAGGATATCTTTGATTCCTGCGGCGGCCATGACTTCGGCTTCTCCCAGTTTGGCGCAGGTAATGCCAATGGCACCGGCGTCCAGGAGTTTGTGGGCAATGGCGGGGGTTTTGTTGCCTTTGGTGTGCGGCCGCCAGTTCACACCGCATTCACGGCAGCGAGCGGCGATGCGGGCAATATTCGTTTCGAGGCGATCCAGGTCCAGAAGGAGTGCGGGTGTGTCCAGGGCCTGCTTTTCCATTCCGATAGGCGAATAAGACATAGATTCTCCGGTTGGTCGTGGGTAAAAGTGGTTATCCATTTCCTGGTGCTTGATCGCTACCTTTTTTGGGCGATTTCTGCAAGGGTGTCGCCGGTAATTTTTACGGTGTGGGTGTCCACGCGTTCCACATCTGGCCGTGCGGCTTTGGATTCGGCGCTGTCGGAATGCCGGTATTCCGTAATAAACGTGTAGGGGGGCGCTATAGTGAAGGGTGTGAATTCACCGATGCGGCTCATCACGCGATGGGCGCTTTCCTGGATAAGGTCGCGGGCTTTGGCGGGCGAGAGGGTGAGAGCTGCAGTACGGCTGAGGCCTTCTTTGACAACGACACCTTCAATGTTGGGTACGTAGTGCTGGGCTTCTACAATGGCGGCCCGGTCTCCGCTGACGAAGACGGTGGGTACACCGGCTTCTCCGGCGCGCGCCACGTTGAGGCCAATTTCGCCAATGAGTTCTCCGTTGAGCCAGCAGTTGGCAATGGTGCGGGAACTCCAGCTGTGGCAGAGCACTCCGTTGGGCGTGTTGTCCATTGCGTGGTGGCCGTAGAGGAACTGGGCGTCGAAATCTATGCCCAGGTCCCAGGCGGGGGTGAGGGGACGGCCGTACATGACGCGGGCTTCGCGGTGGACGTGTTCAATATTCAGGCCGCCGCTACCGTGGCCATCCAGGACGATGATGTCTGTCGCACCGCCTTCGAGTGCACCGTCGATGAGTGCGTTGAGTTCCAGGGTGGCCAGGTACTTGGCCTGTTCGTTAAAACGGGTGTTGTCATAGGTCTGGTTCTGGAAGTCCACCACGCCAGCAGCGCCTTCCAGGTCGCAAAGGATGAAGATTTTCATTGGGAGAGTCTCCGAGAGGGTCAGGAGGCTGACGCGAATGCTCTGGGGTCGTAAAGACGGCCGGCCCGAATGGTGGCGACGGGTTCGAGTTTTTGTTCACCGGTGCGGGTTTCGTTCAGGCTGTCGGTGAATTCAAACGTGCCAGATTGGTGATCCAGGATGGCCAGGTCTGCGCAAGTACCGGGGCGGAGGGTACCAATTTCGTTCAGCATACCCATCATGCGCGCTGGCGCAGCGGTGACTTTATCGAGGGTTTCATCCAGCGAGAGGCCGAGGAGGAGGAACTTGGAAGCGGTGGTGGCCAGGTCGTGGACGGGTCCGTTGAGGTTGTAGATGTGGAGGTCGCTGGAGATGGTACCGGGATACAGGCCCTGGGCCATTGCGGATTCTGCTACGGCGAAAGAGAAGCTGCCCTGGCCGTGACCTACGTCGAGCAGGAGGCCGTTTTCGCAGGCTTTTCGAACTTCGCCCCGGACCGTACCGTCCGGGGCGATTACGCCGGTTTCGCTTTGGTGAAAGCAGTGGGTGAGGATGTCGCCGGGGCGTAGTTCCGCAAGGGTTTCGGGGAGGCTGACCGGGCTGGCGTTGGGGTGAACCATAAGAGGAAGACCGGTGGCTTCGCAGACTTCCCTGGCACGCTTGAGAGCCTCTTTCCCATTCTGGCCCACGAGATTTTCTGTGAGGCGAATTTTGATTCCAACGATGTCGTTTTTGTGTTGTTCGCACATCTGGACGGCGCGTTTGACATCGGCATAACGGAGGTCTGTGAGTTCGCCTACATCGGGGGAAAGCATGCCCTGGGAGGAGAGGTGAAGGAAGGCGCGGATGCGGGTGGCGCTTACGTCGAGGACGTATTTCTTAAACCCAGGAAAGGTGTCTGCCCCGGCAGATCCGGCGTCGAAGGCGGTGGTGACGCCACGGGCCAGGCAGGTGGGATCTGGTTCGATGCCGTAGTGAGAGACGCCCCAGAAGACGTGTACGTGCAGGTCGATGAGGCCGGGTGTGATCAGTTTGCCGGCGGCGTCTATGACGGTGCGGGCTTCTTCTTCGAAGATTTGTTCTTCTACGGCGGCAATGCGATCTCCGGAGATCGCAATGTCTCGTTTGGCATGCATGTTCTGGGCAGGGTCAACAAGCGTTCCACCCTGGATGAGCAGATCGTACCTGGGTTCCATGCTCGGGATTCCTCAAACGGGGCCTGGATGAATGGAGCCGAAACATACATAAAAATAGGGACGGTTGCAATGAAAACTCGGGCAACCGTCCCTGTAATTCTGTTCCGAATAAGAGCGATCAGGCGATGTTCGGGTTGCTTTTATTCCATTCATTCAGCGGTGGGAGAATGCCTTCTGTAATGATTTCGTCGCGGAGCTTGACCACGTGCTCGTAGGATGTCCGCAGGGCTTGAATATCTTCCTCTTCCCCTTTTGGCATGGACCAGGTCGCGCCTTTGGAAGAGAGGGTGGCGGGCATTCCCATCATGATGTGGTCAAACCCTTCGCCACTTACGTAGGCACCACAGGGCCATTCGTAGGGCTGGCCAAGAACGCCGCGCAGCATGAAGACGCTCTGCTGGGCCGGAGACTGGAAAGAGGATCGGCCACGCAACTGGATGATGCGCGCTCCGCCGCCGCGGACGAGGGTTTGAATTTGCGCCCATTCGTCTTTGGTGAGTCCAATGCCGTTGACTTTTTTTCCGGCCAGGATGTCGTTGAGTGCTACGCCATCTACCTGCGTTCCACCTTTGAAGACGGCCATTTGTTCGCCGTGTCCGCCGTAGGTTCGGCAGCCGGTGACCTTGTCCTGGCGCACGTTGAAATGCTGCGAGAGTGCGGTTTGCAGGCGGGTGCTGTCCAGGGCAGCCAGGGTGCTGACGCGGCTTGTGGGTAGGCCTGAATGAACCAGGGTGGTGAGGCCGGTGATGTCTGCGGGGTTAAAAATAACAAGGACGAACTTACAGTCCGGGCAGTGTTTCTTGATGTTAAGGCCCAGTTCGCGGGCAATTTGGGCGTTGTCCCTTGTGAGGTCTTCGCGCGTCATGCCTTCTTTGCGGGGTGCCCCGCCAGAGGTGATGATGTAAGATGCGCCGGTGAGGGCTTCTGCAATATCTGTAGTCCAGGTGACGTCCGCACCCGGAAACCCGCAGTGGTAGAGTTCCTCTGCGGCCCCTTGCAGGCCTTTTTCAAACGGATCGTACATGGTCACCCGGCTGGTTGTGCCCGAGGCGAGCAGGGTCTGGGCTAAATTGGAGCCGATGGCTCCGGCTGCGCCCAGAACAGCAACATTTTCATCTGTCAGATACATGGTGATGTTTTCCTCTCTGTGGCTGCGTGCGCGGAAAGGATGCCCGCTCAATGGAATCTATAACGCGTGCCTTATTGGGCTGCTTCTTGTTCTGCGAGGCTCTGGGCCATATTGAAGGCTTCTTCGGCATTCTTGGCGCTTTCTGTGGCAGGGCTTCCACTCTGCGTTTGCGAGAGGCGTGCCCAAGCGCGCGAGAGCGCAGTCCAACCCGGCCGGCTGGTGGGCTTGAGACTCACGACCATTTTGAGCGCATCGGTGGCTTCTTTGAATTTCCCCTGATCATCATAAATGCGGCCCAGGTTGTACCAGGATTCATAGTCTTCGGGGTTGGCCTGCACACTTTTCTCAAAGAGGCTTAAGGCTTTATCATTTTGCCCCAGGCCTTTGTAGGCCGCCGCCAGGTTGTAGGCGATATCAGCGTTGTCTTGCTGTGCGAGGACTTTTTCCAACAGTTCTGCTGCACGTTCATAATTTTCGCCCATCATATACATCTGCCCGGCCATGTTGAGCATTTGGGGATTTCCTGGGTCAATTGCCAGGGCTTTTTCTGCTGTCGCGAGCGCACCTTCGGTGTCTTCCAGGCGCTGGTATGCCCGGGCCAGGTCGCTGAGAAAGTCCACGTTGTCGGGTTTCAGTTCGTGGGCTTTTGTGAAACACTGCTTGGCTTCTTCCAGCTTGTCCGTGTTCATGTAAGCCCGGCCCAGATTGATGAAGGCTGCCGGGTTTTTGGCGTCCATTTCAACGGCTTTTTCGTAGGCTTCAATACCAGCCTGTGTTTGGCCCATGTTCAGGTATGCAATTCCCAGGCCGCCGTAAGTAATGGCTTTATCGGGTAAGAATCGAGCTGCTTGCTGGAAAGATTCGACGGCAGCTGCAAAGTCCTGGGCATTGATTGCTTTTACACCCGTATTGTAGCTGCGGGACCACCACATGTCCAGATAAGGTTCAATGTCATCTGTAAATTTCTTCTTGCCTTTTTTGGTGGCGAGCACAAAGTCGAATTCTTTTTTCATTTTCTCGGGTTCGTTGCTTTCCGAGTACATTTCTCCGAGCATGAAATGCGTTTCCAGGTCATTGGGATCTCCTTCTACGGCGATTTCCAGTTGATCGACCGCTTTCTGGAGCAGTTCGGGTTTTCGACCTTCTTTTCGCCATTGGTTGATATATACCTTGGCCGAGCGTTTGGCAATGGCGGCGTCGCCTTTCCCTGCTTTTCTTTTTGCCAGGGCAGTTTCAGGTGATGTGCCCAGGAGGAACAGCGCGATAGCGGGCAGCACGAGCAGGCTGGCCCACCGCAATCGGGCGCTCTTGGTAATCCGTTTCATGATCTGACTCCTTTCTTCAGCAAAAACCGGTAGTGCCAGTTGTTCTCTTTTAGGGATAACAGATTCAAGGCATTCAGATTCATTCTTACCACCGGCTTGGGATTGTTAACAACTGTTTTTTATGATTTTTTCCAGGTTGCTTTCCCGGACGGTTGGCAATATAGGAGTATGGGAAGTCTGTGTCAAGTCTCAAACACATTTGCAGAACCGCAAAGATAGCTGGTACGGTGGATTTCTTACTTTTTATGACGGACAGAGGAGGATAAGGTTCCGGTCTTTGCTTGCTTGTGTGAGACCTGTGGCTAAGGGATGGAAGTTAGGCAATGTTGTACCGCCGGTGGGATTTGATGAACGGAAGACGCCATAAACAGAAAATGGAACCGGACGGCGAGGGATGAAATTTCTCGCCGTCCGGTTCGTAAGGGGGTTCAAGGAGGATGTCTTATGCGGGCTACAGCCCGATCACTTTTTGTAGCTGACTGTGGGGTACTGTGTCTGTTAACAGGTTTTCAATGTTGACTCGAACCCGGTTCTCGCAGACGTCCAGGACTCGCCACGGGCCCCAACGGAGTTGATCTGCATCGATGTACCAGACCCAGTCGCCTGATTTAAATTCTGTTGCTGACATGGTTTTCTCCCTTGCGTTCTGGATATCCTTGTTTTGAGGATATCGACCACAAGCGAGAAAACATTAGAAAAGAAGCTGGTTGAAGGTAAAACCGAGGGAGATCAACCTGGAGATTCGGGCTAGATCCAGGTATCGATCAGGTCCAGCAGATTTTGAACATGAAACGGTTTTTCGAGGGTGGCCTGGGCTCCAAGAAAAAGAAGATAGCTGGCTTTTTCGTGCTGTAGTTGCCCGCTGATTACCAGGATGGGGACCTGAATTCCACGCTGCCGGAGTACGCGAATGGCTTCTTCGCCTGGCGTTGGCATGGAAAGATCTGTAATAATCAGGTCGATGGCATCGAAGTCCACGGTTCGCAGTGCAGGTCCGGCGTCCGGGAATTCGATTGTGGTGTGACCGCGTAGCTTGAGGATGCGGACAATCAGGCTCCGCACAATCTGGTCATCGTCCATTACCAGGACGGTTGCCATGGATGTGCCCTCCCGGCCAGGAAGCAACCCCGGTAGAGTAATTTGTGCCTGGAAGAGGAACAGGTTGTACTCGGTCCGGATATTTCATGCAGCCGGTACAAAATTTCCCTGCTCCTGCACGTGTTGGGCACCCCCGATGATAATCAACTACCCAATCTTATTCAGACATGATGTAACAAAATGTTTGTAAAGGCAAGGGAAATTAACCGAATAAGCTCCTTGTGGCCGAGTTAGCGTTCGGAAATGAGTACGCCGCCACGGGACCAGTGGTCACGGGCGATTTCTTCGATGACGACCATGGTGCTATCCGGCTTGGCACCGCAGGTGTTGACCATAACCTCTGTGATGGCTTTGACCAGTTCGCGTTTTTGTTCGGCTGTACGGCCGTCGAGCATTTTGACGGTTACAAATGGCATCGGGTAGCTCCTTTGCAAACGGTGTATGGGTATGGCTGGAAATTGTCTTGACTTCCCTCGCAGGTTAAGGTAAAAAGGAACCAGGAAAAGCCAAAAGAGAAAACGGACCGATTCGAAACAGAGGAGAAAGATATGGCAGATCAACTGTATGCCGGGACAGCCCGGTGTGATATTACGCCGCCGCCCGGAATTGCACATATGAACTGGGGGGCACAGACGCACGAACGCGCCGAGGGGGTGGATTTGCCACTGTGGTGCACGGTGCTGGCGCTGTCTCAAGGAGAGACGCAGGTTCTTGTTGTAGACCTGGATTTATTACAGATGACCAACGAACAGGTTGCAGTACTTCGGCAGGCGGTATCCGAGATGACGGATGTGCCAGTCCCTCACGTGCGGATTTCGTTTACCCATACGCACTCTGGCCCTACGCTGGGTCCCACGTGGATTGATGGAGGAACGGAACTGGTTCCAGCTTACGTGGAGAGTCTTTCGGGCAGGGTTGCGGGCACGGCCTGGGAGGCGCTGCGCAGGGGGCGGCCTGTGCGGGTTGCATCGGGGTCTGGTCAGTGTGCGATCAATATAAACCGAAGGCAAGTTGTGGATGGGCGGGTGGTGGTCGGGTACAACCCGGAAGGGTTTGTGGACCAGGAAGTGGGTCTGGTACGGCTGGACGACCTGGATGGGAATCCGGTGGCGGTGGTGGTGAATTATGCCTGCCATCCAACAATTATGGCGCATCTGAATACACTGATTACGCCGGATTACCCCGGGGTTGTGCGCCGGGTGGTGGAGCGCACGTTGGGAGGAACCTGTTTGTTTCTTCAGGGAGCAGCAGGAAACAGTGGGCCGGTGGAGGGGTATACGGGCGATTTGAGAGTGTATCACCGGCTGGGGTTGAGTCTGGGGTTGGAGGCCTGCCGCGTGGCGCTGGGGTTGAATACGCGGCCTGTGAAACGGGAATTTTCTTATGTGCAAGAATCCGGGGCACCTCTGGCAATTTATGAGGAAGTGCCCGTGGAGGAGCCGGAAATTCGGCTTCGGGTGGCCACGCATACGGTGCATCTGCCATCTGGAGCCTGCAGGCCGCTGGAAGAACTGGAGGTGGAAGCGGAAGCGGCCCGGGC
>JAQCGA010000179.1 GCA_027619145.1 bacterium
CGTTCAGCCCGTAGCGTGCCATCGCCCCACGGTCCAGATCGATTTCCAGATAAGGTTTGCCCAGGCTTCGGTCGGCATAAACCGCTTCGGACTTAACCGACGGCACTTCTTTGAGGAATTGTTCCAGTTTCATGCTGAACACTTCAATACTTTTCAAGTCGGGTCCAAACACCTTGATTCCCATAGGCGCACGCATCCCTGTCTGCAGCATCACAAGCCGGGTTTCAATCGGCTGCAATTTGGGCGCAGATGTGACACCCGGAATATCGTTCGTGGCATTCACAATTTCATCCCAGATATCATCAGGCGATTGGATATGATCGCGCCATTGGCGAAAGTATCTTCCTTTTTCATCGGGGATCAAGTTGCCTTTTTCGTTTTTCAAAAACACGCCATTCTGATCCACCTGAAAACGAATCGGGTACCCGTTCTCATCGGTTTTGTACTCGCTTTTGTAACGGATGATATTTTCGAACATGGACATCGGCGCCGGGTCCAGCGCACTTCCCACCCTTCCGGCTTTCCCTACAACCGTCTCCACCTCGGGGATGGCCTGCACCCGCATATCCAGCTGTTGCACATGCCGCAGATTGGCTGTAACCCCCGAATGCGGCATGGAGGTAGGCATCAGCAAAAAGGAGCCTTCATCCAGGGAAGGCATAAACTCCTTGCCCATTCCTGGGAATGTGTGGGAAAACGAACTCCAGACAGAAGTCGTGCGCACATTCCAGCCAACCTTATCAAAACCCGTGGAAACCAGGCCAAAAATAGGATTGAAGCCCAGCCAGATATTCAGACCCAGCAAAAGGATCAAACTGGGTATCAACAAAAAGGTTTTCTTGTGCTCAAGACACATACTCAGAAGCCAGGGATACACGCGGATAAACACTTTGAACAGGCCCAGTACCAATCCAATAATGAGCAGAATAAACAGAAAGTTCAGAAACAAAGAGTTCTCAACGCCAAGCGGCCGCCACTGTCCGGCAAGCAGCCAGGAAACAGCGGCGAGGATGATTCCAATCGTAAGGGTATCGTGGTGTTTTTTTATCACATCGCTGAATCTTTGCGAGCGAAGGTTTCCACGTTCAGCCAGGTGATGTAACAAACCATTGATACCAAGCGCCATCAGCGCCAGTCCACCCCACGGTACCCACCACAACACCGTCACACCAAAAACAAGGAGCAGGCTATGTAAGTAAACGCGTCCATTCTTTTTCCCGCTTGGGATAGAAAAAAGCGCGTGCGCAAAAGCCGGCATCATGAAAAGCGTGATGATCAGCGCGGCCAAAAGCGCAAAGGACTTCGTATAAGCCAGCGGCCCGAACAATTTCCCTTCCGCCGCTTGTAACGTAAAAACGGGCAAGAAACTCACAATGGTCGTCGACACAGCAGCCAGAATAGCCGTTGACACTTCCGTGGACGCATTGTAAATCGTCGTGAGCATAGGCTGCCCTTCAGGGGCTTCCTCCTGGTGACGCAAAATATTTTCGCTCAGAATAATTCCCAGGTCCACCATCGTCCCAATCGCAATGGCAATGCCCGACAGCGCCACGATATTGGCATCCACCTTCAGGTATTTCATCAAAACAAAGCACATCAGCACAGCCAGAGGCAGCAGTGCGGAAATCATCAACGAGGCCCGGAGGTGCATGACCATTGCAACAATCACAATAATGGTGATAAGCACCTGCAGACTGATGGCTTCAGACAGCGTACCGAGCGTTTCATAGATCAAATCAGCGCGGTCGTAGAAAGGCACAAGGGTTACCCTGGAAACCCTGCCGTCTGCAAGCGTTCTGGACGGCAACCCGGGCGATATTTCTTTGATTTTCTCTTTGACCTGCTGAATCACTTTAAGAGGATTATCGCCGTAACGCGCCACCACCACACCGCCCACGGCCTCCACGCCGCCCTTGTCAAGAAAACCGCTGTGGCCGCGCGGCGCAGGGCCAATGTTCACCTTCGCAATGTCTCGGATGCGGATGGGCACATTCTCGGCAACACGCACCACGGCCTGCTCGATATCCTGAAGGGACTCCACATATCCCAACCCTCTCACATAATATTCCACCAGGTTCAGTTCTACCGTGTTGGCACCCACGTCTAGGTTGCTCTGCCTGACCGCGTCCATCACCTGCATCAGGCTCACATTGTGCGCCTTCATCGCCACCGGATCCAGATCCACCTGGTATTCCTTGACGAACCCGCCCACAGAAGCTACTTCGGACACGCCCTTTACTGCCGTTAGCGCATAGCGCACATAAAAGTCCTGAATGGTACGCAACTCGTGCGGGTCCCACCCTCCGGCGGGGTTTCCATTTTCATCGCGCCCTTCCAGCGTGTACCAGAAGACCTGCCCAAGCGCCGTGGCATCCGGCCCCAGCGTGGGCGAAACCCCTTCAGGCAGCAAGCCCGAAGGAAGTGCACTTAACTTTTCCAGCACCCGGGTGCGGCTCCAGTAATAATCCACACTTTCGTCAAAAATGATGGCGATAAAGGAGAGACCAAACATCGACGTGCTGCGGATACTGTTAACACCCGGCAAGCCGAGCAATGCGGTTGTCATGGGATACGTGATCTGATCTTCCACGTCCTCCGGGCTACGCCCCATCCATTCGGTGAATACGATCTGCTGATTTTCCCCGATATCGGGAATCGCATCAACGGGCACGGGGTCGCGCGGCAAAAAATCGATCTGCCAGTTAAACGGCGCCGTTACAACACCCCAGCCCACGAATAGAATCAACAGCAGCACCACGACAAGCTTGTTATTTAAGAAAAATGCGATCAACGTATTGAGCATGGAACAGGGTCCTTTTTCTTGTGAAAAAGGTAGAAGCCAGGAGGTGATTGAAAAACCTCACGAAAACCGCGCCATCCGATGCTTGCGGTTTGGGCTACCTGAAAAACCAGAATTGAAAGGGGTACACACATGATAACCGCGACCTATCGGGCAACCAGGCAGACCGAAAGCTGGACGGGGCTTCATGGTACAGCACAGCAGCCCGCTGAAAGCCAGCGGGGGTTATCCGGTTTGTCGTCTAAATCAAAAGGGAATTCGCCCGTTCTGTTCAGAACCAGGCAAAGAGGTATTACGGAGGGAAATCTAAATCAGGAAAGACGTATGGATGAGGTACAGCGAGGGTGAAGCTCTGGAAACGGAAAGATCCTGTGCGATCTCTCGTCGGATGGCAGCATATAGAGGAAACGTGAAAAAAAGAGGCTGGAGTCCCGCATACATCCCGGGAGCCGGGAGCCGGACGTCCGCCGCTGGAAGAAGTGGAGATACATCTGCATCTGCCTGCCGCACTTCCGGCTGCTCGCTACAACAACAAGCCGGCTTCTCCTGCACAGCATGACAGGCCATTGCTTCGGCTGCTGGCATCCAGCACAGGCAGTGCGGAAGCAACATCGCGGCAAGCAAGAACAATATAGAAAAAATACGGATCACGGAACCAATCCTGTAAGAAGGAAACCTGCCACAAAATAGACTTTGATTAAAATAGAACAAAATTGTAGCAAAATGTCAAGTCCACTCTCATCGCACGCCCCGCAAAGAAACTTCAATACCAAACGATTGGCTAAAACCCTGCCTGTAAACCGGCCGAAAAAACTTGAACGTCGGTATCATAATAAGAATCGTTAGAGCGAATATCTTTATAGAGCCACTCAACGCGTACTCCAACCTCACGCACCCACCCTTTCGAAAACCGGAATGTCTTTTCGACCTCAAGCTCCACACTCTTGCGCGTATCCTGTCGGGTCAGATCCGGACGAATCAGAAACCCGTTGAGATCCAGCGCAGGACGCCCGAGGTAATCCCGCTGCACGTAACGGCCTGTGACCTCAACCTGGACTCCCCAGGGCGTGAGATGTTTCAATGTGCTTCGAAGTTCATTTTCATCATAACTGTACCGATCATCGAAAAGCTCTTCGTCTGTATTAAATCCTTCCACTTCGGCGAATCGGTTTTGCCCGATGACATTGATGCGAAGAAGGTACTCGATTTGAAGCCCTGTGTTTTTTGCGAGCGCCTGGGCTACTTTCGCTCCCAGGGTTGCCTGTGCCAGCGTTCGAGCGCCACCCGCACGAGCACGGGAAACGGCGTCTGAGGTATCGGCCGATATCGACCGGGCATAGGTTTTGACACCGAAATTCCCCTGGACCTGCAACGTTGTCCGCGTTTTAAGAAACCGGCTAAATTTCAAGAATGCCGCCTGCTCCATATAACTGTATTCCTCTGCGTGCAGGTACTGCCGATACCTGAGGCGGTAGCCTACCCAGGAAAGCAGGGACGGCCGCAGATAAAATTTCCCATTCAGATATGCAGTCTGCTGAAAGTAGTCGTAATACCGATAGACCGGGCGGTCCAGCCGCAGATTCGCTTCTACGCCTGCAAACAAAGCGTTCCGATGTTTTCCGGGGCGCGTATAGCTGAATCCGACCTGGTGCGTATGGCTGAACAGATCTCCATATTCCGCAAAAACATTGGCATTCCCCGTGTAATAAAAACTCATGGAACGACGCCAGGCATAATTCACGTCTGCATAGGCCAGCGTAACCCAGTCAGAACGCCGATTGTAGTTTTGAAACAGGTTATTCGTATAGCTCAGATATGTATTGAACTGAACCCCAACCCGGTCGGTTGCTTCCAGGCCAGTGCTTCCACCCAGAAGAATCAATACGACCATCCAGCGAACCCGGGATCTCATCTGCCGCCTCCCATATGATGTTTGTTCCGGCCCGTCTCGTCCGTACCCATATGCCCGGGCGTCTTTCGATCTTCTTCCCCTCCCGGCATTCCTGGCATTGCCATGGTCCCCCGGGGAACCCTCCCCAGAAACGTCCGGCCATCGCAAATCCCATCTCCGTCCTCGTCGATAAACAGATCCATCCCTTCCACCGGATGTGTTTGATCCTCGCCAGGATGCCGGGAATCGTTCATTCCATCCCCATCTTCATCAATAAACAACCGATGTTCAGCCCCCCGTTCCTCATCCATACGCCCGTACCGGAACCCATCCAGCGACCGATGATCGTATTTGAGGCCGGTAATATCGTTGCTTCCGTCGCCGTCGTCATCGATCACATTGTCACAGATCCCGTCGCCATTGAGATCTATAAAGTGGGCGTTCAAATCATTGACGCCATCGCCATCCCGGTCTACAAACAGATCGTTGATTCCATCCCCATCCTGATCCACAAACTGAAACCTGTGAGGATAGGGCTTATTCGTCACATCGTTAATTCCGTCGCCGTTCGCATCTTGAAAACGATCGTTCACACCGTCGCGGTCCTGGTCCACAAAGGCGCTGTTCCCAGCCGAGACGTCCGCAGGCTTTTCAGTCACCGGCCCCACCATATCTTCCGTCTTCCCCTTCTCCGGAGAAGACAGGGGTTCGGCGGCCAGCAGAGGAAGTGCGCCACTCAGCGCAACGAAAAAAACAATCCATCCGATCATAGCATTTACCCTTACAGAACGAGACAATGCCGGGGCCCGAAAGCCCCGGCACAAACTGCATCAGCCGCCGGAACGACCTTTTTGTTTTTCTTTTTTTGCTTCATCAGTGTCCTGCATTCCCGGGCCCATACCCTGTCCGGAACCCATCATGCCGCCGTTTGTATTCTGAGAACCCACATTCTGCTGACCCTGCGCATTTTGCGCAGCATTGTCATTCCCCTGCTGGGCAAAATCAGAACCATCCGACGGAGACCCTGCACCGGCGCCGTCAACGGGCCTCCCCATACCGCCTCCCATCATACCTCCCATCCTACCACCATGCCCCCCACCTTCCAGACCCGGAGGAAGAACGTAGTCCGTGTCCATCCCGTTGGGAATTCCATCCTTGTCCGCATCCTGCATCAGATCGTTTACCCCGTCGCCGTCTTCATCTATGAATCCATTGAAATGGCCCATTCCATGACCGCCCCCAAACCGGCCGCGCCGGACACCTTCGGGAAGCGCATAATCGGCATCCATGCCATTGGGAATCCCGTCGTGATCTCCGTCCAGCATCAAATCGTTGATTCCATCGCCGTCTTCATCCACGAACCCCACAGACCGGCCCATCCTTCCGTGCCCACCACCAAACCGGCCTGCCTCAATACCTTCGGGCATTACGTAGTCCGCATCCATCCCGTTGGGAATCCCGTCCTTGTCCGCATCCTGTGTCAGGTCATTTACCCCATCGCCATCTTCATCTACAAATCCCCCGAAATGACCCATTCCGTACCCTCGGTTGTTCGTCCCAACCGCAACGCCTTCAGGGAGTGCATAATCCACATCCAGACCGTTGGGTATTCCATCGCCGTCTGCGTCCTGAGTCAGGTCATTCACTCCGTCCCCGTCTTCATCCACAAATCCGTGCCCCATCCATCCGCGTCCCGTCACAATCCCTTTTTCCGTCAGGTAATCTGAATCTCTTCCATTGGGTATCCCATCCTTGTCCGCATCCTGCGTCAGATCATTTACCCCGTCGCCATCTTCATCAATAAACAGGTTGTGCATTTCAGGGCCGTATGCGCTGTGGCCTGATGGATTCATCTGGCCGTCCGGCATTCCGTCTCCATCTTCATCCACAAACACCGTGCCGCCAGCCTGTGCTTCATCGGCAACCGCATGCTGAACGGTACCGATCCAGAGCCAGGCGACCATCCCTGCGATCAACCAGAAAGGAAAAACTCTTGCGTGTTTCACCTTAAACCTCCTCATAAATTGTATGCCGCGTCCACCATTTCAGCGGGTCGATTCTCTCTTGCTCTCATGTCAGATCGCAACCCCCGTGCCAGGAACTTGGAAACGAAATACATTCCACGCATACTATATAAAAACAATGATTTAAAATCTAAAAACCTGCTTCCTGATTCACTCCCAAAAAATAAAAAAATGCGACAAATTTGTCGCACCTGGTTCGGCTACACTATTGAATTTTTTTTAACCCGTTGATAAGGCTATAATTAAATGCAAATTCGACAAATTTGTCGAAGCCACTCGACAACCTTGTCGAAGCCCAAAATCGCTCTTACCCGTCGTGCGTCTGCTTCTCGAAATATTGCCTTTTCTACTTCAACCCGTACTTTTTCAACTTATAGCGTAGATTCCGTTCGTTGATTCCCAGATATCGGGCCGCCCGGCTCTGCACGCCTTCCGCTTTCTCCATCGCGGCTTCAATCGACGCCCGCTCCATCGCTTCCAGGCGATCCGGCAACGACCCTTCCTCAGGTCCGGCAGTCGGCCTGGCTGCATCCTTCCCTTCCAGAAGGGTCGCAGGCAAATCCTCTCGGACCAACACACTCCCTCGGGCCATCACCACCGCCCGCTCCATTGCATTCTCCAGTTCCCGTACATTACCGGGATAGGGGTAGCGGACCAGCAGGTCCATCGCGCTCCTGGAAATCCCCCGCAGTTCTTTTCCGTTCTTGCGGGCATAAAACTTCAGGAATACTTCCGATAGTTCGGGGATATCCTCTCGGCGTTCTCGAAGAGCAGGCACTCGAACAGAAATGACGTTGAGACGATAAAAAAGATCCTCCCGAAACGTACCTTCCCGCACCAGAGCTTCCAGATCCCGGTGAGTCGCCGCGATGATTCTTGCATCACCCGGAAGACTCCGGTTGCTTCCCACGCGCTGGAACTCTCCTTCCTGCAGCACCCGCAGCAATTTCACCTGCATCCCCGGAGAAATATCCCCGATCTCGTCCAGAAAAAGTGTGCCACTGTCC
>JAQCGA010000180.1 GCA_027619145.1 bacterium
TTTTTAGCGCCGGCCTTTTCTCATAACTTTTCAAATCACTCAAAACTCTCTGTACACCTCTGCCGGTCGAAACCTTCGCACCCGGGTTCGCATCAGCATATACCCCACAACAAATCCCGCAATATGCGCGTACCAGGCCACCCCTCCCCCGGTTCCTGCTGCCTCTGCCGATGCACTGAAAAGTTGAATGACAAACCACACACCCAACACCAGCACCGCCGGAATTCGGATCACCTGAATAAAAATAAACAAGAAAACCAGCACGTGTACCCGGGTGCCCGGAAACGCAGCCAGATACGCCCCCAGAATACCCGCAATTGCCCCGCTGGCTCCCACCAACGGCACCGTAGAACCAGGGTCCGAAACCACGTGGGCCAGCGTAGCGACGACACCACAGAAAAGATAAAACAGCAAAAATCGAAAACGACCCAACGCATCTTCCACATTCTTTCCAAAAATCCAGAGATACAACATGTTTCCGCCCAGATGCATCCAGCCGCCATGCATGAACATGGACGTAATCAACGTCAGATACAGCGGAATCGGTGTAGGTGAAATTGCATCGACAGCATGGGTAATCTCAAAAGGAATGACCCCCAGGCGTAGCGTGAAGGCATCAAACCCATTGCTTCCCAGAAAAAATGAATAGAAAAAGACGACAACATTCGCCAGGAGAATCGCCACGGTAACCACTGGCAAACGACGCGTCGGATTGTCATCTTTAATTGGAAGCAGCATGCTCGGCTCCTGTGTACATCCGTGACTTTATCCGGCAAACAACCAACGACCTCTGAGCCGGTTACTGCACCATAAACAGGCTGACTTGTTCACTCTGATTGCCGCACAGGTCCCGAACCATTACCTCCAGACGGTGTGATCCTGGCGTCAACGGCGTCTTCAGGCGGGCTACGACCCGATCTCGCTCCGGATCGTATTCGGCAATCAACACGCGATCGTCCAGGGTCATCTGAATATCTTCTTCCCGACCAATGCCCGAACCCGAATCTCGAACCGTTGCAGCCAGAAGTGGAAGCCGGTCGGAGATGGACTCGGCAGAAACCGGGTACAAATCCGTTACCTCTGGTGGCGTCTGATCCTGCAATAACGCATATGTAGAAAAATAGCTTACCTGTGCAGCAACCGTCCTCCGGTCTAGATCCAATGTATTCCCCACAAATGCCCACGTGCTGTCTTCTTTTAACTCATACACACCCAATTGCTCCGGGCGTTCATAACCTGCCGGATACTGCAACACCAGTTCTGCTTTTTTTCGAAACGGCACATCATGGGGCGTCAGCCGATATGCCAGCCCAGCAATAAGGAGGTCTTCCGGCCCTGAAAGCGTTTCCGTATTCACACGCCCGAACAACGTTCTGTACACCCCGCTTGAATCAAAACGTGCCTCACACATCCCATCAGCCGAGCGTACAGCCCCACCCGAAACCAGCACCCGCTGCTGCTCCAGGTCCAGCACCTTGCGCCCGGCCTCTCCATCTACCCCTACAGCCGAAATCGCTACCCGAACTTGCCCACTCGTTTCCGGATCGAACCGCACCACCGTCTCGTACGTGTTCAGCGTAAGCTGGCGAACTTCTTTCACGGTCTCCGCCATACCCGGCCGTTGCACTGTTACACGCGGTGGCGCATACAGTACGCGATCGCTTGTAATGTGTACCACAGCAAAATCTGGATGATATAGCGGAGCACAATCCAGCATCGTACTATTGGCCGCCCCAATCTGTGACGCCAGCTTCGCAAACGTCAAAAAAGCCTCCGCACCACTCTCATCTCGCGCCCGTACCCGATAAATCTCATCCTGTGTCAACAAAGACAGAGCACCCACCGTTTTTCCCGAACCTGTACGTACCGTCTGCAAACGACGCCACGTATTCCCACCATCTGCCGAAGCCTCGAACACCACCCGCAACGAGTCCCCATCCAGGTCCACCACCCGTGCGGCAAGCCGCACCGAATCTCCAGCGGCCTCGGCGGTTGCATCCAAAACCTGAGGCATCGAATGTACCCGAATCATCACCGTAGCTTCTGATCGGTTACCCGCCGCATCTTCGGCCAGAATCTGGATCCGATGCAAACCCAGCGAAAGAGCGATTCCACGCGTACCCGGTTGAATTCCTGCATACAAAACACCGTCTCCGGACCGGTACGATCCATACAACCGCAACCCATTTCCTGCGGCTCGAAAGAGGTTGTGGAAAACCCCCGTGCCCTTGCGCCTCAATCCAAAATTCCGATCCAACTCTACCTGGTTCACCCGGCCATATCCAAATTCCGTGTACGTCGTCTGAAATACCTCCGTACTGTCTACCAGCAACTGCAACCTGCATGGAGCCAGCCGGTTTGTCAGTTGGGACGCGTCGGCCCGATCGTACACCTCAACCGCAATCCCCACTTTTCCCCAAACAGACACTTCCTCACCGACACCATACACCTTCTTCCCGGCCTGCCACTGCAACCCAATCACCTGAGGATCTAGCCCGCCTGCAACCTTCGCACCAGCATCCAACGGCAATACAGCCAGCCGCCGAATGGTGGGCGCTATCGTGTCTTCCACCTGAAACCCATTCAGCAAAGCGTTCAAAGGGCGTTGCGCATCGTCTCGTAGCTCAAAATGCAAATGGGGTACACCAATTCCGGTACTGCCAGAGAACCCCACAGTTTGCCCGCGCTTCACGGGAATCCGACTGGCCTCTAAGAACAGGTTCACACTGTAGGTCCCTCGTCGTTCCTGTTCTGCCTCAACCAGACCTGCAATTTCGGGCATAAACCCGGAGAGATGGGCATATACAGCCGTACGTCCATCTTGTAACTTCACGTACACAACCTTACCATATCCCCAGGGAGAAGTCCGTACCCGCCAAACATACCCATCGTCCACCGCAAGCACCGGATACCCTTCTTTGCCCCACGTTTTCAAATCCAGACCCGCGTGAAACCGCCCCGGCCGGTACTCGCCAAAGGTGGACGTCAACGCAGGCGCTGCTTCCATAGGCCATTGATACTGTCCTGCGCCAGTTTTCTCCGATATAAAAACAACGCATAATATCACTAAAAAAACTTTTAGCCCACGAACTCCAGCCTTTTTCCACTTCTGCGCTGGAGCACCCCAATTCTCAATTTTCAATCTCTCTCCTCTCAACCTTCTGATCTCCTGAGCTCTATAGGACCACCTGTAAACCCACGATTTCTCCGCTGCCCGCCTCACAAATCTCTGCTCAGTATAGGTATTTTTCCGCTGCCCGTCAAGCCTGGGCAACCAGCCAGACTTCTGCTACATAAAAAACACTTGCCTGTGAACCGAACTTCCTATAATTTATAGGATTGTTTAGATTTTAGCCTGAAAGATTCGCAATCTACAACTGACCTGAAACAGGTCAATGCCGGCACCACGCCCGAACGCCATATTGCCACTTACCGGAAACCAGCGCCCAGAAATGGCATTTCTTTTGCCATTCTGCCTGGTTCCGTGGCGTTTTTAGAAACTGGACAGGAGGATGCGTTTTAATGCTGAACAACTTACGCAACGTCGCTTTTATTAAAGTCATGATGTGGGTTGTGGCTGGAGCCTTCATTGGCCTCATCGTCGTAGAATGGGGGGCTGATTACGGCGGAAGGCAGGGAGGCGCACCTGCAGGAGATACGGTAGGCGTGATCAATGGCCAGAAAATCGAACACCGCCAATTCGACCAGGAATTGCGTGCAGCCTATCAGCAGGCCAAGGCGCAAAATGAAAATGCCGAGCCCGATCTGAGCCGGCTCATCCGACAGACCTGGGACCAGATGATTGCTCGTGTTCTGGTGGAGGAACAGATTGAGAAATACCAGATCACTGTTTCTGACAAGGAAATCGATTTCATCAACCGCAACCAGCCGCTGCCGCAAATCCAGAACCTGGAATTCTTCCAGACCGAAGGCAGTTTTGATCCGGTTAAATACGCCCAGTTCCTGGATGACCCCAGCACGTACAGCGACCCACAGCGCAAACAATTTGTGCTCAATGCCGAAGAGCTGGTTCGGCAAGCAATGCTCACCCAGAAACTCCAGGAAATGGTTGTGGGCGGTGTCAAGATTACGGCCGAGGAAGTCCGCCAGGCCTACATTGACAAACACGAAAAAGTGCGCGTTGGCTACACCGGCATCCAGGCAGCCTCCATTTCGGACTCCCTGGCATCTGTTCCAGACAACGAGATTCAGACCTATTACAATACCAACAAAGACGAGTTCCAGCAAGATGCCGCAATAAGCGCCTCGTTTGTTTCCTATCCCAAAGAACCTTCCGAGACAGACCAGACCGATATCAAAGCCGAAATTTACGACCTGGCCGCCCGAATTCACGACGGAGCCAGCTTTGCGGACCTCGCCCGTACCCGTTCCGACGATCCAGGCAGTGCCACACGAGGCGGCGACCTGGGCTTTTTCCGCAAAGGCCAGATGGTCAAAGCCTTCGAAGATACGGCTTTCAGCCTGGCACCCGGAAAAACGTCTCAACCTTTCCACACCCGCTTCGGCTGGCACATCCTCAAGGTGGAAGAACGCAAAGGAAAAGGAGATAGCCTTCAGGTGCATGCCCGCCACATCCTCTTGCGTGTAGCCCCCAGCCGCAACACGCTGGACAGTCTGAGAATGAATGCTGAAACCTTCCTGGACCGGGCCGACGAAAAAGGATTTGACGCCGCAGTTCAAGAACAAGGACTCACACCCCAGGACACCGGTTTCATCACCGCCGGTTCCTTCTTTCCCCTGCTGGGTAGCCACACGGCGAGTCTGGTAAACTTTTTCCTGGAATCCTCGCCTGGCGCGCTTTCAACCACCTACGACACAGACCAGGGGTTCCACGTATTCGTCCTCAAAGCCAAACGGGCCGCAGGGCCCCGTCCGCTTGAAGAGGTGCGCAGCCGCATTCTGTCCAAGCTCCAAATGGAGAAAAAAGTTGCCCTGGCCCAAAACCGCCTGGCACCCGTTCTAAGCGATGTACGGAGTGGAAAATCTCTGTCAGAAACAGCAAAATCACACGGCCTGGAGTACACAGAAACCGAGCCCTTCTCTCGCACCGATTTCATACCCAATGTGGGTGGCCGCAACGCCTTTGTTGGAACCGCCTTCCGCCTCTCGCCAGACCAGATCAGCGATGTGGTTGCAACCGATCGGGGCGCTTACATTTTGCGGCTTTTGGAACGACAGAGCGCGGATGAAAAGGACCTTCAAGATGAACGAGGCCCGCTGGCGCAGCAACTGATGTCGCAAAAACGAAACGAAGTTCTGACAGCCTGGTTCAATAACCTGAAAGAAAAAGCAAAGATCGAAGACAACCGGCATCAGTTCTACACCAATTTCTAATGCCAGAAATTCGGCGCAGCTCGAAGTGGGTCTCCCACATTTTGTGGATGAATCTCCCGGAAAGGGGGGTATCCCGTGGCTGTTGTCACCATTTCACGTCAACTTGGAAGCATTGGCGACCTGGTCGCACAAAGAGCATCAGAGCTTCTCGGGTACGACCTGGTAGATAAAAACCTCATCACCGAGGTTGCCCGCGAAGCCAACGTTCCCGAATCCGAGGTCGAAAAATACGACGAGCAGACGCAGGGTGCGATCAAGCAATTTATTCACAGCCTGATCACACCTTCCCGGTCGGTTCCTGTACCGCCCGCCATGCTCTGGGGTCTGGAATTCCCGTACGAGGTTTCTGCAGCTCTTCTTGCCGATGATGCAGCGCTGAATGAAGAAAAACACATCCTCGACCAGAAAGACTACCTCAAGTTTCTCCAGGCCACGGTCCACCGCCTCTCAAAGCGAGGGAATGTCATCATCGTAGGACGCGGCGGACAGACCATTTTACGCAACGAAGAGCACGTGTTGCACGTGCGCACAGTAGCCTCTCTGGACATGCGCATCCGTACCGTCATGGAGCGCCGGAAGATCGCCTCCGAAAAAGACGCCAGAAACATGATTGCCAAAAGCGACAAACGCCGTACGGCCTACCTCCACGACAACTACGGCATCGACTGGAACGACCCCGACCTATACCATTTCACCATCAATACGGGTCGAACTTCGCTGGAAACTGCGGCGCGGCTCATCGAACAGGCCGTTCGCACCTTTCAACCCGCTTCATCCGGCCAATAATACGCCGCCCACAACCTGCCCATGCGCATCCTCCGCATTGCCCTGGCCCAGATCAATCTCTCGGTTGGTGACATAGACGCGAACCGAGACAAAATCCTGGATTGCATCCGCAAAGCCAGGGACCAGGGCGCATCGCTTATTGCGTTCCCCGAATTGGCCCTGACCGGCTACCCTCCCGAAGATCTGCTCTTCAAGCCCCGCTTCATAGATGCCAACCGCCGTGCGCTGGACGCCCTGGTTGCACAAACGCAGGACATTGCTGCCGTCATTGGTTTTGTAGACCGCCAGGACGACATCTACAACGCCGCCGCCGTGGCCTGCAACGGCCAGCTTGTAGATATCTATCACAAAACCTACCTGCCCAACTACGGCGTCTTCGACGAAGACCGCTACTTTCAGTCTGGAAACCGGGCCGGCGTATATACCTTCAATGGCATCACCTTCGGCGTCAACATCTGTGAAGACATCTGGTACCCCGGTGGCCCCGCAAGCAAACAAGCGCTCTCTGGCGATGCAGAACTCATCGTCAACATCTCCTCTTCGCCTTTCCACGACGGCAAATGCCTCCAGCGCGAACGAATGATTGCCACACGTGCCTCAGACTACGGTGTGGCCCTGGCCTTCTGCAACATGGTGGGCGGCCAGGATGAACTCATCTTCGATGGAGGAAGCTTCATTGTAGATCAGGAAGGCCGCCTGCTTTCCCGAGCACCCCGTTTCCAGGAAGATTTACTCATCGCAGACATCGACATAGAAGCCGTATTTCGTCACCGCCTGCACGACCCTCGCCGCCGCAAAGAAAAACGCGGCGTCACCCGGCTTCCCGCCCTACCCTTGCCAAACCTGGATATCCCTCCGCCGCCATCTGGAAAAACATCCGAATACCTCCCTTTTCTGGACGGAACCGAACGTCTCAAAAACATCTACGACGCCCTCGTTTTGGGCACCCAGGACTACGTGCACAAAAACGGCTTCGAAAAAGTCTTTATCGGCCTTTC
This sequence comes from bacterium, assembly GCA_027619145.1. The sequence continues at coordinate 7,140 of JAQCGA010000180.1, forward strand.
CGGCGGCATCGATTCTGCACTGGTCACCGCAATTGCCCACGATGCACTGGGGCAAGAAAACGTGGTTTGTGTAACCATGCCCACAAAGTATTCTTCTGGCGGGACCTTCAACGATGCCCTGCAAATGGCTGGCAACCTGAACATCCGCATCCTCACGTTGCGCATCCAGGACATCTTCGACCTCTACCTGGGCGTACTCTCCGACGAATTTGCAGACCTGCCGCCAGACACCGCCGAAGAAAACATCCAGCCCCGCATCCGGGGCACCTTGCTGATGGCCCTGGCCAACAAATTCAGAGGCCTGGTGTTGGCCCCTGGAAACAAAAGCGAAATGAGCATGGGCTACGCCACGCTCTACGGCGATATGGCCGGTGGGTTTGCCGTCATCAAAGACATCTATAAGACCCTGGTCTACGATCTGGCGCATTACCGCAACGGATTTCCCGGTGGAGCTGTCATCCCTCCCTCCATCATCAAACGTCCGCCCACGGCCGAACTGCGCGAAGACCAGAAAGATACCGATACTCTTCCGCCATACCCGGTACTCGACGCCATCCTCAAAGCCTATGTGGAAGAATATTG